>JAXDQG010000703.1:0-3444 GCA_034667945.1 Acidimicrobiia bacterium
GATCCACCGCTCGTTCGCCTCCCCGCGTGGCTGACCCGCTCGCGGGCGACGCGCCCGCCTGGTTCACGACCGCCCTCGCCATACAGCCCGAGCGCGATGTGGTCGTCGTCGACGGCTGTCCCGTCAGTTACTTGCGCTGGGGGTCGCCTGCGCAGCGATTGCTCGTGCTGCAACACGGGGGCGCCAGCCACGCGCACTGGTGGTCGTTCATCGCCCCGTTCTTCATGGACGAATGGTGCGTCGTTGCGCCCGAACTGTCCGGTCACGGCGACAGCGGCTGGCGGGACGAATACTGCCTGGAGCAGTGGGCGGAGGAGATGTTGGCCGTGGTCGACGGGGTCGGCGTCGTCGACACGGACCGTCACAGCACTCGGGCGGGCCGCCCGGATCGGCCGCCGGCCAGCCCCATCGTCGTCGGCCACTCGCTCGGCTCGCAGGTGGCTGCAGTGGCCGCAACCCGTGCACCGGGCGGTTTCGGAGCGGTGGTGCTGTGCGATCCGCCCCGAGGCCCGGGTCGGGCCGCCCGGCGGCCGGGCCGGCACTTCCAGCGGCAGGTGTCCTATCCGACCAGGCAAGCGGCCATCGACCACTTCAAGCCGATCCCCCGCCAGCCCTGCGACAACGTCTTCGCGGTGCGCCACGTGGCGGAGACATCGGTGACCGAGCGTGAGGGTCGATGGGCCTGGAAGTTCGACTGGCGGTTGTTCGCCCGCCCGGGTGAGCGGAACATGCGCGAGGTTCTGGCGAACGTGTCGGCCCCCGTGGCCTTCGTCTGCGGTGCACTGTCCGCGGTCGCAACTCCCGATCGTGTCGCCGAGCTGGTCGAGGCCTACGGGCGCCCGGCGCCGGTGGTCTGGTTGCCCGAGGCTCACCACCATGTCTGGCTCGACCAGCCGTTGGCCTTTGTGACCGCGCTACGGGCACTGCTCAGCGGCTGGGCGGACGGTCCTCCGGCGGTGGCCGGCTAGCGGTCTCGTCCCGGCGGGCGGAGGCCGCGCTCATCCGGCAAAGATCTGGGACGTCCACAGCGTGCCGTCCGGGCCGACCACCACGCCGACGCCGACCGAGGTGAACTCGGCCTTGCCGATGTTGGCGTAGTGCTGCGAGCTGGCCATGAAGGCCTTGAACAACGAGTCGACCGACGGTCCGAACGCCATGTTCTCGCCGACCAATGTCCAACTGTCGAGGAACTGCTGCATGTCGTGGTGGCGGAGCGTGTCCTCATAGGCGAGATCGCTGGCCCACGATTGCGCGGCTGCCCGTAGACGGCCGCTGACCTCGAGTGCGGGCAGCCCGGCTTGCGCCCGCGCGTCGTTGATCAAGGCCACGAAGCGGGTCTCTGCGGCGGTGTCGACCTTGGCCGATCCGGCCGCGGGCAGCGCTGCGGGAGCGGCAGCCGGGGCAACCGGCTCCGGCGGTGCCATAGGGCGAGACGTCGGTGCCGGTGTGGACTGCTGAGCTTCGATGGCGTTGGCTGCCGCCGTTTGACGGGCCGCTTCGTCCGGGGCCTTTTCCGCCTGGTCGGTACCGGCGAGAGCGGCTTCGGTACCGGCGCGAGCCGCTTCGGCCCCGGTGGCCCCGTCGGCAGCCCGCCGATCTGCGACCCCGTGGGCCACCGCATCGGCGGCTCGGCGAAGCGCCTGCAGTTCGGCAGCCGCGCCGGCGATCACCACGCGGGCGGCGGCAGCAGCCTGGACCCCGAACCCTGCGGAGCTGGTGGTGGAGGACGCCGACGATTCAACCGGTTGGCCGCTGAAGGCCTCGCTGGACAGCTGAGGCCACAGCACAGCAGCGAGGACGACCGTGACGAGCAGCATGGCCACGACGCGCAGCCTGCGCCGCCATGCCCGCCGCTCCCCGCGGAGCACCGCCTCCCCGTCCGTCAACGCCGATTGCCTCCGGTCCCGCCGTGACGACAGCGTAACGGTTCCGTGTCAATTTTGACGCACGGAATCCGCCTACTCGCTGTGCGTGAGGGAAGGTACGGACGCTACACGGTGCGCGTGGCTCCGAACTCTTTACGCAGTGTTGGTACGACCTCTTCGAGGTAGGCGTCGAGGGCCTCGACATCCCACGGCGCACGTAGGGCGACGTTGACGCCCTGAGCGCCGGCGGCGACATAGGCGGACACCTGCTCGACGACCCTCGCCGGCGTGCCCAGCAGTGCTCCCTTCCGGATCCGACTCGCCATCTCGCCCCACTGGACGTCGAGTTGGCGCTCGGCCTGCGCGGCGGCCTTTTCGTCAGCGGAGACCATGAAGATGAGGTTGACCGACCGCTCGAGCGATGCCGGGTCACGGCCCTCGGCCTCGCAGCTGCGGTCGATGGTGGCGTTCAGGCGGCCATACTCCTCCGGCCCGACGTAGGCCGCGTTCCACCCGTCGGCGAAGCGGGCCGCCAGGCGCGGTGTTCGTTTGGGGCCCACCCCGCCCAGCCAGATGGGTAGACGACGGCCGCCCACCGGTGCCGGCAGGCAGGAGGCATCCTGTGTTCGGAAGTAGCGCCCCTCGACGGTGGTGCGCTCCTGCGTCAGCAAACTCCGGATCAGGGGGAAGGCCTCCTCCAACATCTCGAACCGTGTCCCGAGCGGCGGGAAGTCGTAGCCGAACGCGGCAGCCTCCTGCTCGTGCCAGCCAGCGCCCAGTCCGAGTTCGAAGCGTCCGCCCGAGATGTGGTCCAGGGTTGTGGCCGCCTTGGCAAGCAGACCGGGGTTCCGGTAGCCGACGTAGAACACCAGACAGCCGATGCGGGCATGCCGCGTCTCGGCGCAGAGCGCGCCCAGCGTGGCGATGGCCTCGAAGTGGTCCAGGGTGCCGCCGGCCGGAGGAGCTTCGTAGAGGTGGTCCCAACAGGAGATCCAGTCCAGGCCGACCTCGTCCAGGCGGCGCCACAGGGCGCGCATCTTGCTCATCTGCATGTTCTGCTGGCCGACGTGGGCGCCCAAGCTGAGCGGCATGGTGGTCCCCTCCGAGTCGATGGCCGGGGCCGGGACCTTACCTCGGCGGTCCGGCGCAAATGACCGGCGACAGCGCGTGTTTGTATGGTCACTTGGCGCACTGGGCGGTGGGCGGAATCGCTGGTCGCCTGCGGTCTGTGTGGCGGGAGCCGTGGCTGTTTCCACGGTGGCGAAACCCCGCCGACCCTCGTGACCCGCCGCACGGCGACGGCGAAATCTCGGCCGGCCGGAACTCCCCGGACGGATTCAGAGATCGGGATCCACCTGACCTTTCGTCACCGGAGGATCTTTCCTACGTGCCGAAGGAGAGATCGTCGACGCCTTGATCAGGAACATGCCGAGCGAGCGCGCCGAGTAGCCGCTCAGCCACAGCTCGTTGGCGGGGGCTCACTTGGGAAGCCATCGACCGTCACGATGGCGCGCAACAGGCCCGACGATCTCTCGCCGGGCCCGCTCGCTTCGTCCACCCGGCCGGCAAAAGCGGCCAC
>JAXDQG010000704.1:0-3905 GCA_034667945.1 Acidimicrobiia bacterium
ATACCTTCCCAGACCTGCTGGCGGCCGCCTTCGATGGGCGCGATGTCGAAGGTTGGGCGGCACGTCACAACATCCACGCCGTCGCACGCTGAGCTGCTGTCGGCTCAGCCGGTCGGGCCCTTCGAACGCCGCAAAAACCGCGGGTTCGGATGTGCGAGCGTCAATCAGCAGCACCTCGGGGGGTGGAGGACCTAGGTTGCGCGCATGCCTGGCTCGATTCTCGGTAATGCGGTCCGACGCCTCGAAGACCCCGAGCTGCTCCGAGGCGGCGCTTCCTACATCGACAACCTCGACTGGCCCGGCAAGGCCTACATGGTGCTCGTCCGCTCGACCATCGCCCACGGCCTGCTCCGACACATCGACGCCGACGCCGCCCGTCGCATGCCCGGTGTGCTGGCCGTCTACACCGCCGAAGACCTCGGCCTGCGGCCGCACCATACCTTCGTCGAGGTCGCCCCGGTCTTCGCCCGCCCGCCGCTGGCCACCGACCGCGTGCGTTTCGTCGGCGAAGCCGTGGCCGCGGTCATCGCCGAGACCCGCCGCCAGGCCGTCGACGCCGCCGACGAAGTCATCGTCGAAATCGACCCCCTGCCTCCTGTCGTCGACCCAGAGCACGCCTTTGACGACGGTGCCCCCGTCATCGTCCCAGACCACGGATCCAACCTCTCGTTCTCCAACGTCGACCCACTACCCAACGACTCAGCCGACGAGTTCTTCGCTGACGCGGACGTCGTCGTGCGCGGTCGATTCGAGAACCAGCGCATCGCCGTCGTCCCCATGGAGCCGAACTCGTTCGCGGCAATCCCGGACTCGCCCGAGCCCGGAAGGCTCACCGTCTATGCCTCCACCCAGATGCCCCATGCCATGCACCCGATGCTGGCCGACGTGCTGGGCCGCGATCCCGCCACCATCCGGGTCATTGCCCCCGACGTCGGCGGCGGGTTCGGCGGCAAGGCCGGGCTAGCTCCGGAATACTCCGTCGCGGCTGCGGCGGCGCTGAAGCTCGGCCGGCCCGTGACCTGGACCGAGACCCGCAGTGAGGACATGGTGGCCCTACCCCACTCCCGAGCCCAGGTGCAGTATGTCGAGCTCGGCTGCAGGCGGGACGGCACGTTCACCGGGCTCCGAGCCCGGATCGTCGGAGATTCCGGCGCGTATCCGGGCATCGGCACCATGCTGCCCGGCGGCACGCGTCGCATGTCGATGGGCAACTACGCGCTGCCCAAGCTGTCCGTCGACATCGCCTGCGCCATCACGAACACGACACCCACCGGCGCGTTCCGGGGCGCAGGTCGCCCCGAAGCCGCGTCAATGGTGGAACGCATCGTCGACCAGGCGGCCATCGAGCTGGGCATCGACCCCATCGACCTGCGCCGGAAGAACTTCATCAAGCCCGACCAGTTTCCCTTCCCCACGCACACCGAGATCACGTACGACTCTGGCGACTACGACCTGCCATTGCGCACCGCGCTCGAGCGCTCGGGCTACCAAGAGCTCCGCCGCCAGCAGGCCGAGCGTCGGGCGTCCGGCCGCGGGAAGCTGATGGGCATCGGCCTCTCGACCTACGTGGAGATCACGGCCGGTGGCTCGTCCGAGGACTACGCGGCGGTGGAGGTCCACACGGACGGATCAGCGACGGTGAAAGCCGGCACATCCGCCCACGGGCAGGGTCACGCCACCGCCTTCGCCATGATCGTGTCCGACAAGCTGGGCATTCCCGTAGAGCAGATCAACCTCGTCCAGTCCGACACCGACCTGGTCCGCAGCGGCGGCGGCACGGGCGGATCCCGGTCCCTCCAGATCGGGGGTTCGGCGGTGTTCAGCGCGGCCGGCGCGGTCCTCGACAAGGCCCGCTCGCTGGCCGGCCAGCTGCTCGAGGCGTCGCCGGAGGACATCGTCGTGCACGACGACGGCCGGTTGGGCGTCGCCGGCGTCCCCGCGAAGGCGTTGGCTTGGGCGCAACTGGCTGCCGCAGCTGCCGAAGCACCGGACACCGTCGACCACTCCGACGGTACCGAGGGTCTCGCCGCTCAGCTCGACTGGACCCAGAGCGACGCCACCTTCCCCTACGCCTGCCACGTGGCCGTCGTCGAGGTCGATGCCGACACGGGCAATGTCCAGCTGATCCGCCACGACGCGGTCGACGACTGCGGGCGAGTGATCAACCCGCTGCTGGTGGCCGGTCAGCAGCATGGCGGTGTGGCGTCCGGGGCGGCGCAAGCATTGTATGAGCAGGTCATCTACGACGAGGACGGCAACCCGCGCACCGCCACCCTGGCCGACTACCTGATGCCCAGTGCCGCCGAGTTGCCCAGCTTCGAGGTCTACTCCACCGAGACGCCGACGCCGCTCAACCCGTTGGGAGCCAAGGGCATTGGTGAGGCCGGCACGATCGGAGCCACGCCCGCGGTGCAGAACGCGGTCATCGACGCCCTGGCCCACCTGGGCGTGCGGCATCTCGACATGCCGGCCGCCCCCGAGCGGGTGTGGCGGGCGATCGAGGACGCCCGGGCCGGACGGTTGCCCGACCCGTGGCGTGAACCCCCGGCCATCTTCGACCGGCTGAGAGCGGGGCAGATCGGCGAATCGGCCGACAGCTCCGCGGCCGACGGCATCTAGCACAGGGCTCAGGCAGCCCCCGCCGGCGGCCACGACGTCAAGGCAGGCCACAACGCCTCTCCACTGGCCCGGCACAGGCTCGAGCCCAACACCGCCGCCCATTCGGCTTCGGTGCCGTACTCGTCCCGCCACGACCAGAGTCGTCGGGTCGAGTACTGCAGGCGGTGCTCGTCCGTGAAGCCGATGGCGCCGTGGATCTGATGGGCCAACCGGTTGATGATGCCAGCGGCGCGCCCGTTCACGGCCTTGGCCGCCCCCACGATGCGCAGCACTTCCTCCTCGGGAGCGCCGGCAGCAATGACATCCACGGCGTTGTCGGCGGCAGCCTCGGCCGTGGCTGCTTCGGCCGCCATCTCGGCCAGATACTGCTGCAGAACCTGGAACTTGCCGATCGGCCGTCCGAACTGCTCCCGTTCGGTGGCATAGAGGACCGACAGGTCGACCGCCTGCCCCAACGCGCCGGCCATCAACAACGATCGGGCCAGCGCGCCACGGGCCCGCACCAGCGCAGGCGAAAGCCGAGGGCCACCGCCCGGCGCGCTGGCAGCCACATCGGCGTAGGGCTCGCCGGCGTAGTTCGTGCCGGCGGTCCCGGCATCGACCACCCCGTCCGCCGGGATGACCGCGACACCACCCGAACCAACCACCACCACGTTGGCGGCCACCGGGGCCCAAGGCACTCGTCGTGCCCGCCCGCTTTCCTCGACGCAAGCCACCGCCAGCGGCCCTTCCGGAAGCTGTAGCCCGGCCTGTTCGCAGATCCAACCGGCGATGAGCGACGTCTCCGTCAGGGGCACCGGAGCGGCGTGGCGGCCGGCTGCCTTGGCAATGGCGGCCGCGTCCTGCAGTGTGCCGCCCGAGCCGCCGGCCGACTCGGCCACACCAACCGCCGAGAGGCCCGACTCGGTCAGCGCCGCCCACAGCTTGGCGTCCATGCCACCTTCGGCCGCGCCCACCTGCTCGGGTGAGCAATGGTCGGCCAACAACCCTTCGATGGTCTCGAGTAGGAGCTCGTCAACCTTCGTCATCTCAGCGAACCCCCAGCTCGCGGGCCACGATGCCGCGCAAGATCTCGTTGGTGCCGCCGCGGAGGGTGAAGCCGGGGGCGGACAGAATGGCCTCTTCCACGAGCCGGTCGTAGCGCTCGCTGCTGCCGGGCGCCACGAGCGAGCGGGCGACCTCGGCGATCTCGCCCTCGAGCCTCGTGCCTGCGTCCTTGACCAAGGCGGCCTCGGTGATGGGCGAGCGCCCGGCGTCGAGCTGCATGGCCACGGAGATACACAGCC
>JAXDQG010000705.1:0-2654 GCA_034667945.1 Acidimicrobiia bacterium
CGTGACCGACCTGCTGACCGGTGTGGTGAAGAGCGGCACCGGGACCGCGGCCCGCCTGGACCGGCCGGTCGCGAGCAAGACCGGTACGGCTGAGGAGTTCCGGGCCGCCTGGTTCGTCGGCTACACCCCGCAGCTCGCCACATCCGTATGGATGGGTTACGCGGATGGGCAGCGTCCCCTGATCGGCATCGCCGGCGTGGGGAGCGTCTACGGCGGAACCATCCCGGCCCGCACCTGGGCAGATTTCATGAAGCCGGTCATGAAGGATTTCCCGGTCGTGCAGTTCCCGGCGCCGCAGAAGCTCGTGGCCGAGCCACCGACCCAGAAACCGGGCACCGGCTCGGTGAGCGCCCAACACACGGGCACGACGGGTCCCCCCGACACCGCTGTGCGGGCGGCCGAGCCGCAGCCCGCCATCGAGACCCCCAATGATTGCGGCGGCCCCTGCCAGCTGTATTCGGGGTCCCTGAACCTTCCCCTTCAGATCGGTCCGGGTGCGGCTGCAGCCTCGCCGTCCGGCACGAGCCCACCACGGTGAGATGACTCCGCCTCGAGATCACACGACCAACGGTTCATCCAACGAGAGCCTGCCCGGCAGCCTTCGGCAGCTACGGGAGATCCTCTCCTCGGGCGCGGCGCCCGCCCGCTCGGGCCGCAAGGGCAGAGACGAGCGAAGAAGTGAGCCCGCCGACGAGTCGAACGCGCGCGCCCCTCACCAGCCGGCCGACAACAGACGCGCCCATCCCGGCGCCGAGGAAGAGTCCGATGCGGGAGCGTCGGTGCTGACGGCCAGGGACGTCTACTCGATCTTCGACGAGGACGAGCGCACTTCGCCGGTTTCCGAGCCTGCGGACACGCCCACCGCTGACAACCAACGCGAGGAGACCGACCAGGCGACCGGTCGCTTGCCGGTCGTCCCGGTGTCCCCCGGCCGCGAGATCCAACGGCCGGGCGAGGTGCCCCTCGAGGAACCGACGGCGTTCCAGCCGAAGCGGCTGCGCGACCGGACGTACCGACGCCGCTTCGGTGTTGCGCCATTTGTTCGACCCTCGGCCCGGCGCAACCGGCGCAAGCGGCGGCGCGATTATCGCAAACTCGGCTTCATCGAATTGACACAGGAGAAGATGCGGCTTCGCCATCGCATCTTCCCTCGGACGGTGCTCGGGATCTCGGTGATGATCCTTGCGTTCGGGGTCGGAGCAGCCTTCGCCGGGGCAACGCTCTACGCCTATTACGACTATCGCCAGTCTCAGAACGAGAATCGCGTCCAGACGTTCGCCAAGGGCTTCGAGAACGAGTACAGCTCGGCGATCGGTCAGCTGCAGGGCGTGCGCGACCAGGGCATCAAGGCGGTCAACGACGCACTCGGCCCGCTGCAGGAGTGGCAGAACGATGCCAACGCGGTGGTGGAGCTGCCCACCAAGGTGGGCGGAGGCGTCTGGACCGTCCGGACGCTCGACGCCGCCGGCAAGCAGGTGCTGGGTTCGGCCTTCGTCGTCAACTCCGACCGGAGCAGCTCGCTGCTGCTCACCGCCTACGAGATGGTCGGCGCCGCCATTGCCCAGCCCGGGCCGAAGATCCTCATCGAGAAGAACGGTGAGCAGCTGCCGGTCGAAGTGTGGTCGTGGGATGCCGACCACGATCTAGCCCTGCTCAAGGTGGCCCGCGGCAACCTGCCCACGCTGGCTTGGGCGCCGGAGCAGCTGCGGGCCTCGGCGCGTGGAGCGCGGGTGTACGCGGTCAGTGGTCTGGGCGGTGCCGGAGCCAAGGCGGTGGGTGGCATGGTGATCGACCAGTCGCAAACTGGCCTACAGCACACGATCCCGCTCAGCTCGGACTTCCGAGGGGGCCCGATCGTCACCGCCGACGGCCACGTCCTGGCCGTAGCCGCAGCCACCTATCGGCCGCTCGGCTTCGATCCGGGACCGAACGCCTACGCGCCAGATGTCACCATGGCCTGCGCCAATCAGAAGGTCTTGGTGTGCCCGCCGGCGCTGACCGGAGCGACCGGAGCCGGCAAGCCGGGAGGATGATTCTGGGCGCACCACACATCGGTGACCCCTGGCACCTATCAGCGTGCGCAACCGTGTTCGCTACATGCGCTGTTCCCGATAGTTCTTCGAGTGGTAACCGTTAGCCCGTTCTTTCCAGGTAGAAAGGACGTGGAAATTGTCTTCCGTTCGCCCTTCGTGGCGAGGAAGATCTCCCTATCGCCAAAGCGAAGCGCCAGGCGTACACCTAGAGCAGAACGAAATCGCTCGTAGCGAGAGCACGCAGCGAACGAACGGAAGGAGGTAGGCGTGAAGAAGACAATGGCGTCAGAGCTCACGCTGGTCACCGGAATGGGTAGGGTTCCCATGACCCGCTCGCAGATCGCTTCATGGCGTCGCCGGGTCAACGGGTCGCCCTCGCGGGACGGGCGCCCGAGCAGCCGCTGAGCACAGCCCACTCCGGGCCCTCCTGAATGTCGGGCCCTCTGAAGAATCGCCGCCGGGTTGTTCGCAACCAGGCGGCGATTACGTTTTTGGGATCGTCCGCAGGAGTTCCGGGGGAGTGAGGGTCAACGCACCACGACCCGGCCAGGCTGGCCCGTGGTCGTGTACCCGACCACGGCGGCGGCGTGGCCGCTGCTCCGTAGCCGTGCGACCGCCTCG
>JAXDQG010000706.1:0-8102 GCA_034667945.1 Acidimicrobiia bacterium
AGACGCTTACGCTCGAGGAGATCGTCGACGCCGTGCTGCACGAGCGCGAGACGCTGTCGGGTGAGAAGTTCGACGCAGCGGCGGCCGAGAAGTGGGCCGGTCTCGAAAAGCTGGCGGACGATCCGGATCTCAACGGGCTCTACACCAAGGCCCAGATCGACGAGGTCCTCCAGAAGCTGTCGACCGAGACCGGTATTCCGATCAAGACCTCAGCGGGCTGAGCCCACTGCTGGCCCCGGCCTCGACGGTGCGCCTTGGCGCTGCCTTCCGACTCCAACCAGGCTGGTGGTCCCATGGCTGACGACCTCGACCGGCGATGCGACGTGCTCGTGGTAGGTGCCGGGCCAGCCGGCGCAGCCACGTCCTATTGGCTGGCCAAGGCTGGCCATGACGTGGTCATGGTCGAGAAGAAGACCTTTCCGCGGGATAAGACCTGCGGTGACGGCCTCACACCCCGGGCGGTTCGGCAGCTGGTCGACATGGGCCTGGCCACCGAGCTAGAGCGATATCACCGCTTCGACGGCCTGCGCGCCACCGGCCACGGGCTGAGTCTCGACCTGGCATGGCCCGCCCATCCGGTCTATCCCTCGCACGGTTACGTGGTGCGACGGTGTGACCTCGACAAGTTCGTGGCCCACCATGCCGTAGGGGCAGGGGCCGAACTGCGTGAGGGGACAGAGGCCGTCACACCGGTGCGCGACGCCGGCGTGGTCAGCGGGTCGGTGGTGAAGAACAAGGTCAACGGCCAGAGCTACCAGATCACAGCTCGTCACGTCGTCGTGGCTGAAGGCGCCAACGCCGCGTTCGGTCGCCAGCTCGGTCCCGCGCGCAACCGCGCCTGGCCCATGGGCATGGCCATCCGGGGCTACTACCGCTCACCCCGCCATGACGACCCCTGGATCGAGAGCTGCCTGGACCTTCGCGATCGCTCCGGAGCCTCACTGCCCGGCTACGGCTGGATCTTTCCGCTCGGCAACGGCTTGATCAATGTGGGCGTCGGACTGCTGTCCACGTTCAAGAACTATCGGGACATCAACACCTCGCACCTGCTCGACGAGTACGCCGAAACCGCGCCCGCTTACTGGGAAATCTCCGCCGAAGCGGCCGTGGGGCGTCCCACCGGTGGGCGACTGCCCATGGGCGGTTCGGTGGGACCGAAGGCCGGACCTGGCTGGCTGGTGGTTGGCGACTCGGCCGGGACCGTCAATCCCTTCAACGGCGAGGGAATCGACTACGCCTACGAAACCGGGCGCATGGCTGCCGAGTGTCTCGACGAGGCGCTCCGAACCGGCAACGGCCTGGCCGCCTTCCAGTATCCCGTGCGGCTCGAGGCCGAATTCGGGCGCTATTTCAAGGTGGCCAGGCTTTTTGCCCAGGTCATCGGCCGACCAGCGCTCATGCGGGAGCTCACCCGGGTGGGGCTGCACTCCCGCACGCTCATGGAATGGGTGCTGCGCATCATGGCCAACCTGCTACGGCCTGATGAGCACGGCCCCGCCGAGATGGCCTATCGGGCCGCGGCCGTCCTGGCCAGGCTGGTTCCCGAAGGACGCCTCGGCAGCTGATCGTCCTGGACGACGGCAACTCGGCGGTCAGTTCGCCCGGGCGAGACGCCGAACGCTGCCGTCGCCAACGCAGCCCACGAGGAAGCCGTCGTCGCCGTCGGCAACGACCGGTGCAGCCGCATGCGGCAGGCGGGCGGCCTCCACCGGCGAGTTGATGGCAGCGTCGTCCACCAGGGTTTGGACTTCACCGGAGATCAGGTCCACCAGCGCAATCCGACGGCTCGGCGGGTGGGCGACGGCCACACCGGCCAAGCCGGTGGCCACGCCGAGTGCACCGGCCAACTCGTCGATGCGACGCATCAGGCGACCATCGTGCACCTGCACCAACGCATCGGCACACGCCACCCACACATCGCCGGCCGAATCGACCGCGGCCGCGGCCGGACGCTGAAGACCGCTCACCACCTCGCCGGTCACCCCGGAGCCGTCCACACGGACAACCCGGCCTGCACCCTGCTCCACGACCAGCACGCCGCCGTCACCGCTGTCGCACAGGGCCGTCGGTGCCGAGAGGTGCCCGGCGATCGCCGTGGGCCGCTCGCCCGGCGGGCAGCGGAACACCTGCCCGCGCTGACCCAACACAACCGGCTGGCCGTCCAGCACACCGGCACCCACGGCCAAGGTGGGCAGGTCACTGATCAGGGTGTGGGTCCGTTCGATGGAACCGTCCCGTGCCAGGATGGCGACAGAGAGGCCATCGGCCACCAGGATGCGCCCGTCGGGGAGCACCGCCAGGCCATAGGGACCGACCAGGCCGGAAGCGGAGAGCACTCGGTCACTGCCATCGGGCAGGGCTTCGGCCACGCGCCCATCCACGAAGTGCGACACGAACAGCCGGTCGTCCGGTGCGATGGCGATGTTGTCGATGCCCCGGGGCATCCGGGCGACCGTCCGGCGTTCGCCACTGCGAATGTCGATCCGCGTGACCTCGCCCTTGCCGGACTCCGGCGTCAGCAGGGCACCGGTGCTGTCGAACTTGACCGCGACGGGGGCCGCGAGGTCGCTGTACACACAGCGGGCCTTGCGGTCGTCGAAGTCGTAGCGCCAGATCTCCCCCGACACCACCTGGGGAAACCACAGGGCGCCATCCGGCCCCATGGCCAGGGCGTTGGGCGTGTACAAGTCGTCCACCAGCACGACCGGGGGGCGCTCGCCGGCCGGGTCGAGCTCCCAGAGGCGGCCACCCGGGCGGAACTCGTCGGCGAACAAGCGCCGCCGCTCGTGGTCCATGGTGATGCCATTGATGGACGGCAACTCGTCGGACAGCGTGCGATACGAGCCGTCGGGATTGCGGGCCGAGACGGTGGCATTCATGGGCTCCGTGGCGAAGAACGTGCCGTCGAAGCCGAAGACTCCGTCATCGGGCGCAGCGATGCCGCCGCCGAGGGCCGAGTACACGGCGTGGGCCCCGGAGTCGACATCGATAGCCGTCACCTGCGACCCGAACACCTGGGTCACCATCAGCTGGTTGGGGGCTCCCCAGACGATCCGTTGGCGCCCCAGAGCCGGGCTGGCTCGGCCACCGCATCGAATGACCAGCTGGCTGCCGGGCGCGCGGGCGCGCCCCCATAGGTCTCCCAGCGATCAGCCATCCCATCCCCCTACCTCTTCGGCGGACGGACCCTAGCGGGCCGGCCGGAGTCGCATCGACCGACCAGCCCGCCTTGGCGGCGCCTCAGTCGAAGGTGATGACCGTGCGGGTCGACTCTCGGCGACGCATGAGGTCGTAACCGTGGTTGATCTCGTCGAGCGTGATCCGGTGGGAAACCATCTCGTCGAGCATCAACTTGCCGTCGAGGTAGAGATCGATGAATCGCGGCATATCCAGCCGGAACTGGTTCGAGCCCATCATCGAGCCCCGGAGGACCTTCTCCTGCATGAAGACTTCATGGCCCGGGACCTCGATCTTCGAGCCGAACGGCATCATGCCGATGATCGTGGCCGTGCCCCGCGGGCGCAGCATGTTCCAGGCCTGCTCGGCCGTCTGCTTCAGACCGATGGCCTCGAAGGAGTAGTCGACACCACCGCCGGTGATCTCCTTGACCGCTTCGACGGCGTCGCCCTGGCTGCCGTTGACGACATGGGTGGCGCCGAGCTGGCGGGCCACGTCGAGCTTGTGGTCGGTGACATCCACGGCGATGACCTTCGAGGCACCGGCGATGCGGGCGCCCTGGATGGCCGCCAGGCCGATGCCGCCGGCGCCGATCACCGCCACCTCGGAGCCGGGCTCGATGCGGGCCGTGCGGAAGACGGCGCCGAGGCCGGTGGTGACCCCGCAGCCGATGAGCGAGGCCCGGTCGAGCGGCATCTCGTCGCGGATCTTCACCACGGCGTTCTCATGGACCAGCATCTCCTCGGCGAAGGCGCCGAGGCGGGCGAACTGGGCCAGGCTGTCGCCCTGGCCGTTGGTGACGCGCGGCGTCGCGCCCCGGGGACGGCCGACCGCGCCCGGGTTGTCGCAGAGCGACAGGTGCCCCGACAGGCACCACCGGCACTTGCCGCAGAACACCGACAAGCAGGTGATGACGTGGTCACCGGGCTTCACGTACGTCACGTCGTCGCCGACGGCCTGCACGACGCCGGCGCCCTCGTGACCCATCACCGCCGGCAGCTTCGTCTGCCAGAGCCCCTCCATGAAGTGCAGGTCCGAGTGGCAGAGCCCTGAGGCGACCACCTGGACCAGCACCTCGTTGGGCGCCGGCTTGTCGATGCTGATGTCTTCGATCTCCAGCTCGCCCGGAATGTGGTTGAGCACGGCTGCCTTCATGGCGCCCTCCAAGGTGGTGTGCGGTCGGTCACGACGGTCGCGCGGCCTCGCAGGCTAGGCGGCCGCGCGGCACACGGCCCAGCCGCCTCGGCGGGCGAGGTCCCGGGGCTCAGGCGTAGGCGGCGAGAACCGCTCGGGCAGCGATCTGTGCCGCTTCGATCGTGCGCTCGAAGTGCTCCGCCTCGTGGGCGAGCGAGGGGAAGATGGCCTCGTACGGACCGGGTGCCAGCGCAATCCCCTGGCGCAGCATCTCGTGGAAGAACACCCGGTAGCGCCCGTTCTCACAGGCCTCCCGGGCATCGTCGAAGTTGCGCACCGGCCGATCGGTGAAGAACAACCCGACCAGCGGGCCCACCCTGGGCACCTGGACCTCGACCCCGGCGCTCCCTATGGCTTCCTCGAGGCCGGACGCCAGCGATTCGGCGCTCGCCTCCAGCTCGCGGTACGCCGAGCGGCCGAGCTCGCTCAGCGCAGCCAACCCCGCCGCCGTGGCCAGCGGGTTCCCGGACAACGTGCCTGCCTGGTAGACGGGGCCGAGGGGGGCCAGGTGGCTCATGATCTCGGCGGGGCCGGCGAAGGCACCCATGGGTAGGCCGCCTCCGATGACCTTGCCGAAGCACCAGAGGTCGGGACTGACGCCGTACCACTCCACCGCGCCGCCATACGCCAGGCGGTAACCGGTGATGACCTCGTCGAACAGCAGCAACGCGCCTACTCGGTCACACGCGGCACGAAGCTCGGCCAGGAAGCCCGGCTCGGGCGGCACGAGACCCATGTTGGCCGGGACCGGCTCGACCGCCACGACGGCGACCGACTCGTCGAGGGCCGGGAGGGTGTTCCACGGGGCCACCACGGTGTCGGCCACGGCTGATGCCGGCACACCCACCGAACCGGAGAGGCCCTGGTTGGCGACGCCCGAGCCGCCGGCGGCGAGCAGCGTGTCCGAATGTCCGTGGTAGCAGCCGGCGAATTTCACGACCTTGGCGCGTCCGGTGGCGCCCCGAGCCAGTCGGATGGCCGACATGGTGGCCTCGGTCCCGGATGAGACCAGGCGAACCTGGTCGACCCCGGGCACCCGCTCGGCCAGGGCCTCGGCCAGCAGCACCTCACGCTCGGTGGGCGCCCCGAAGGTGGTGCCGTCGAGTGCGGCCGCCTGGAGCGCCTCGATGACCTTCGGATGCGCATGACCCAGGATGGAGGCGCCGTAGGACTGTACGTAGTCGATGTACTGGCGGCCTTCGACGTCCCAGACATAGGGCCCCTGGGCCCGGGCCACGAAATACGGCGTGCCACCCACCGAGCGGAAAGAACGTACCGGCGAGTTCACCCCGCCCGGAATGACACGCTGGGCTCGTTCGAACAGGGCGTCGTTGCTGGCACCGGGCATCCCAGCGAGCGTAGGCCAGTGCTACGCGCGCCAGCAGCCTGTCAGAGGAGTTGCTCGGCGATCTCGCGGGCCAGATAGGTGAGGATCATGTCGGCACCGGCGCGCTTGATGGCCGTCAGGTGCTCGAACGCCACCGCGGTGCCGTCGATCCAACCCTGCTCGGCGGCCGCCTTCAGCATGGCGAACTCACCGGACACGTGATACGCGGCCAGCGGCACGTCGACCTCTTGGCGGGCTCGGACAAGGATGTCGAGATAGGCCAGCGCCGGCTTGACCATCACCATGTCGGCGCCTTCGGCGATGTCGGCCCGGATCTCCTCCAGGGCCTCGCGCGCGTTGCGGAAGTCCTGCTGGTAGCCCTTCCGGTCACCTCCGCCGGTGATGGTCACATCGACGGCGTCCCGGAACGGGCCGTACAGCGCAGACGCGTATTTGGCCGCATAAGCCAGCACGCCGACCTGCTCGAAGCCATCCTCGTCCAACGCATCCCGAATGGCGGCTACCTGTCCGTCCATCATCCCCGAGGGGGCCACGATGTCCGCACCGGCGTCGGCCTGGGCCAAGGCCACCTCGGCATAGAGGTCGAGGGTGGCGTCGTTGTCAACCTCGCCCTCGGCCGTCAGCACGCCACAGTGACCGTGGTCCGTGTACTCGTCGAGGCAGAGATCGGAGAAGAGCACCAGGCGATCGCCGTGGTCGTCACGCAGATCGCGCAGAGCGACCTGGACGATGCCGTCCGGATCCCACGCGCCCGACCCCTGGGCGTCCTTCTCGGCCGGCACACCGAACAGAATCACACCGGGCAGACCAAGGCTGGCCAGCTCGGCCACCTCCTTCCGGAGTGAATCACGGGTGTGCTGCACCACGCCGGGTAGCGACCGGATGGGAACGGGCTGGTCGATGCCCTCCCGCACGAACAGCGGGGCGATGAGGTCGTCGATCCCGAGCCGGGTCTCGGCAACCAGCCGACGAAGCGCCGGCGTGCGGCGTAGGCGGCGGAGACGGCGTTGGGGGAAATCCACGACTAGATGCTAATCGGCCGTCCAGGACGGCCTTCGGCCGATCTAGCCGGACGGAGTTCGCTTTTCGTGCCCTCTGACCAGCGCTCGGAGCATTGGAAGGTCGACCTGCAGCAGCGAGTCGATCACCAGATCGGCATGGGAGAGGTCGAGGAAGCGGGTCAGCCGGTTGGGAACCGCGACGCAACGCATGCCGGCCGACTTGGCTGCCGTGGCCCCATTGGCGGAGTCTTCGAGAGCGACCGCATTCCGAGGATCGACATCCAGGCCGGCACAGGCGGCCAGGAACAGATCGGGCGCCGGCTTGGCCAGGGCGACGTCGTCGCGAGTGCGAATGACCTGGAAGCAGCC
Source organism: Acidimicrobiia bacterium (assembly GCA_034667945.1). GTDB lineage: Bacteria > Actinomycetota > Acidimicrobiia > Acidimicrobiales > CAIXPF01 > JAXDQG01. Next base: position 7,090 of record JAXDQG010000706.1, read on the forward strand.
TCCCAGACCGAGCCGCTCGAGGAGGGGCTCGACCCAGGAGCGGGGCGACGACGACGCCACCGCCAACGGTAGGTCGATAGCGAGGGCGGCTCTGACCAGCTCTTCCACCCCGGGCAGCACGGCCAGGTCAACCCTCAGCTCGCGCCCGCGCGCCCGCCGCCGGTCCAGCAGCTCCTGACGGTCGACCGACCGTCCGAGGCGCAACTCGAGGTCGGAGACCCAGTCGATCTCCCACGACGAGCCGATGACGTGCACCCAGCCCTCCGGCGGATAGTCGAGCCCGTGGCGCTCGAACTGCTCGGCGATGGCCCGGTACTCCGGCCACTCGGTGTCCGCGATCAGTCCGTCGAAATCGAAGACGATCGCCTCGAGCTGACCGGTGCCAGATGTTGCGGCTGCCTCGTCGTTCATCAGCGTGAACGTGCCCATGTGGTGATGGCATCGACCAGTCCGGCGACTGTGTGGACCCGAGCCTCGATGTGCGCCTGGCGCCCCGAGCGCCGGACCGCCTCGGCGGTGACCGGGCCGATGCAGGCCAGCGTGGGGGGCAAGTGGTCTGCGCCCATCAACGAGACGAACTGCTCGAAGGTGGACGGAGCGGTAAAGCAGATCACATCGGCATGAGCGACCCGCTCTCGGGACGCGGCCTCCACGGTGGCCGGTGCCGTGCGGTAGGCCTCGACAACGTCGACATGCCAGCCGCCCAGACGCAGCCCGTCGGGGAGCGTGTCCCGGGCGACTGCCGCGCGGGCCAGGAGCACCCGGCCAGGCCCAGAGGGGAAGACTTCGAGCAGCGACTCGGCCACGAAGCGGGGGGGCACCAGGTCCGCCGGGAGATGGGCGGCGGCGAGCACCGCCGCGGTGGCCGGTCCGATGGCGGCCAGCCGCACGCCAGCGAGCCGCCGGGCATCGGGCAACCGGTCGAGCACTGCCGTGGCACCGTTCACTGAGGTGAGGATCAGCCAGTCGTAGGTTTCGATGCCAGCGACTGCCCGTTCCAGCGCTTCGCCCTG
>JAXDQG010000707.1:0-3661 GCA_034667945.1 Acidimicrobiia bacterium
TCGCCCGGCGGATCCCGCGCTTGGGCGGCTTGGTGGTGGAGGCCGAGGGCGTGGACGGCAAGGCGGTCGTGAACATCGAGGCCCTCACGGTGGCCGGTCGGCGGGTGCCACTGCCCCGCACCGCCCGGCGTCGTATCACGTTCGATCCCTCGGAGTGGCGGGCGGGCCTGCGCATCAACCATGTCGGGGTCGAGGACGGGCACGTCGTCGTCGAGGGCGAGCTGGACGAGTGGACGGAGGTGCTTCGTCCCTCGCAGCTGATGGAGATCCGTGATCGGCTGGTGGCGGCGCTGGCTGGCCGGGGCGTGACCTTGCCCCTGCTGGACCGGTTGGGTCCGCCCTGAGCGGAGCCCGAGGCGCGGTCTCAGCCTCCGCCCGGCCGTACCACTGACCTGAGCGATTGGTCGGCGCGATCCGCGATCGACGTCTAATCTACGGACCACGCTGGCGCCGGGTGCAATGCGCCAAGGGGGTCCAAGTGGTAGTGCGATTCCAGCAGGGTTGGTTCGCGTTCGAGAAAAGCCTCTGACGTCATGGCAGAGCGAAATCGTCGGCTTCCCAACCCGCTGCTCATGCTGGCCGAGGCCCGCTCGGTCATGGAGGCTGCCGCCCTCATCCCGGCGGCACCGTTCCTGCTCACGGCACCCAAGGGCGACGGTCACCATGTGATCGTCATCCCTCCGTTCGGCGCCGGCGACGCCTTTGCCACCGTGCTGCGCACGTACCTCGGTACCCGCGGCTATGTCGCCCACAAGTGGGCGCGTCGCGAGATCCTCGGGTTGCACCAGCTGGTGACCGTCGCCGTGCAGCGACTGCGCGAGGTCTGCGCGCAAGCCAACGGCAACAAGGTGAGCCTCGTCGGCCACAGTCTGGGCGGCATCTACGCCCGCGAGATCGCCCGCAGTGCCCCGGAGATGGTCCGCTGTGTCATCACGGTCGGCAGCCCGTTCGCCGGCGACATGAAGGCCAACTACGTATGGCCGATGTACGAGGCCATGACCGGCACCCGGGTCGACTCCATTCCGACATCGTTCCTCGAGCAGATGAACGAGCCGCCGCCCGTCCCGTCGACCGCCATGTTCAGCCGCACCGACGGGGTGGCCTCGTGGTGGTGCTGCGTGGATGACGCCCACCCGGAGTCGGAGAACATCGAGGTGCCGGGCAGCCACATCGGCCTTTTGCACAACCCGCTGGTCTTCTACGTCGTGGCGGACCGCCTGGCCCAGCCAGAGGGGGAGTGGCAGCCCTTCCAGTACACCGGCCTGCGACGGCTGCTCTATCGCTCGTCGGACAACGGCGCATGACGGGTCCATCGACCTCGCTAACGCCCCTGAGCAACCCACGAGGAGGTTGACCGTTGCCCCTGGATCCGCAGATCGCCGCGATCATCAAGCAGATCGAGTCGCTCGATGCGCCGCCGGCGTGGGAGCTGCCGTTGGCGACCGCCAGGGCTCAGTTCAAGACGATGGTGGCCATGATGGGGCCCGGCGAGCAGGTCCGTCTGGTCGAGAACCGGACGATCCCCGGACCGGCCGGCGAGATCCCGGTGCGGATCTACACGCCTGAGATCAAAGGCGGGACCGCCGCGGAAGGAGGGACCGCGGATGCCACCGGGGGCGACGAGAGCGACGGTGCGGCGGAGGCCGCCGGCGAGCACGCGACGTCGAGCGAAGAGCCGACCACCGAACCGCTGCCTGTCCTGGTCTTTTACCACGGCGGTGGCTTTGTCATCGGCGACCTCGACACCCATGACCGAGATTGCCGGGCACTGGCCAACCGGGCCTCCTGCATCGTCGTGGCGGTCGACTATCGATTGGCTCCCGAGGCCCCGTTCCCCGCAGCGGTCGAGGATGCCCAAGCAGCCTTGCGCTGGGTGTCCGATCACGCTGCCGAGATAGGCGGAGATCCCAGCCGCTTGGCCGTCGGCGGCGACTCGGCGGGCGGCAACCTGGCGGCCGTCGTGGCGCTGTGGGCCCGGGACGAAGGCATACCGCTCGCCTTCCAGCTCCTGATCTACCCCGGTGTGGACGTCGTGGAGGGCCACTACCCGTCGCGCGAGGAGAATGCCCAGGGCTACCTGCTCGACAAGGAGCTCACGGACTGGTTCATCCTCCAATACGTGGGCCCGGAGATTCCCAACGACTGGCGCTTCACACCCATGCAGGCTCCCTCCCACGCCGGGATCGCGCCGGCGCTGATCATCACGGCGGAGTTCGACCCGCTTCGTGACGAGGGCGAGGCCTACGCCAAGACATTGGCGGACGCCGGGGTACCGGCCAAGGCGTCGCGGTACGACGGCATGATCCACGGGTTCTTCGGCCTTGCGCCGTTCGTCGCGGCGGCGACCCCGGCTGTCGACGAGGCCGGCGCGGCCCTGCGGGCTGCGCTCTGGCCATGACGGCCGAGCGATCGCTGGTCGAGGTCATTGCCAGCGCCGAGCCGGCATCCATCGCCCTCGTCCAGGGCGATCGGCGGGTGACCTATGGCGAACTGTCCGACCTGATGGTTCGCACCGCCGGGGGGATCGTGCAGCGCGGCGGCGTGCCGGGTAGCCGGGTAGCCGTGGCCGCACCCTCGGCCATCGACACGGTTGTCGCCTATCTCGGGGTGCAGGCAGCAGGCTGCATCTCCGTGATGCTCAACCCCCGGGCACCGCGCCCGGAGCTGCAGCAGCGGCTCGACATGGTGGACCCCGCGCTCGTGGTGCTGGGCGGCACGCAGGTGGAGCTGCCCGAAGGTCTGGCCGCCTACCGACCCGCCGGCGCGTCCGGCGAAGGTCTGGAAGTGCTGGACGAGACGCCTGCGGGAGGAGTGCAAGCCATGGTGCGGGCGCTGGCCGTGGGGGACAACGCGGCCTCTGACGGCCAACGCAGACGTGAAGGGCTGGCCCCCGACGATCCGGCCGTGGTGCTGTTCACCTCGGGTGTCGCCGGTCCGCCCCAGGGTGTCGTCCTCACGCATCGAAACCTGAGCGCCGTGCAGTTGGGTCTTGTCCAGCAGCCAGACTCCGGCCTGGATGCGTCCTCCGTTGGCCTGTGCGTGTTGCCCCTGGCACACGTCTTCGGCCTCAACAGCATGCTCGGCACCATGCTGCGGGCGGGTGCGTCGGTGGTGGTCGCCGATGGCTTCGATGCCGAAGCCACGCTGGAGCTGGTCAAGCAGCACCAGGTGACCGTGCTGACCGCAGTTCCACAGATGTGGGCCGCCTGGGCAGGCCTGGAAGGTGCCCGAAGCGACGCCCTGAGCTCGGTGCTCCGGGCAACCTCCAGTGCGGCGCACCTGCCGATCTCCACGGCGGCGGAGATGTTCGACCGTTTCGGCGTCCGGGTGGCCGCCGGTTACGGCCTGACCGAGACCGCGGGAACCATCGTCCTCGACGATCTGACCGACCCGGTGCCGGGCACGGTCGGGCGCCCTCTCGGTGAGACCGAGATCCGGCTGGTGGACGTGGACGGGCATGCGGTGGACGAGGGTGATCCCGGCGAGATCTGGGTCCGCGGTCCGTCGGTCTTCGGGTCCTACAGCGGGGGCGGTCCCGTGATCAGGTCCATGCTGTCGCCTGGTGGCTGGTGCCGGACCGGGGACGTCGGCGTCTTCGACGAGGACGGCCGCCTCTCGGTCGTGGACCGGCTCAAGGATGTGATCATCGTCGGTGGGTTCA
>JAXDQG010000708.1:0-3370 GCA_034667945.1 Acidimicrobiia bacterium
GTCCGACAGGAAGGAGACCCCGTTCTGTCCGAGCGGCGCGTCGGCATCGACATCCGCGCTGTAGTGATGTGAGCCCTCGTCGACCGCCGGGTCGGGCGTGAGCCGCCCGTCAGCCGTGAGGTGCCAATCCAGCCGCTCGGTCGACGGGACCGGCCAGGCATCGGCCGTTCGCCATTCGAAGCCGCCCCCTCCGGTGCGCATGATGTAGCGGACGGCTGGTTGGCCGTCGGTCGCATCGTCGTCGTGTCGCAGGAACCGGTCGAAGAAGCGGAACTGGTCCTCCAGACAGTCCTCGTACATGTAGGCGAAGTAGGTCCCGTCGACAACCAGCAGTTGCTTGAACGGGGCGGGGGAACGGGTGAACACCTCGAAGCCGGCCCGGCCATGGAGCACGCCCGTTTGACTCACGGCGGTGAGGAAGGGGATGTCGATCTCCTCGAGGGTGGGGCTGCGCGGGCCTTCGCCCTCCGGCCCGTAATAGACCTCGTCGTCGAAAGGATGGGCGAGCAGACCGCCCAGGAAGTCCACCGCCGGGGTGCCGGGCTGGGGCTCGGTCACCATCGAGTTCCACCACCACGTGCGATAGCCCTCGTTGAAGATGCCGCCCGGATAGGCCAGCTCGCGGTAGGCGTCGCAGTCGCTGGCGAAGGGGATCATGGCGCGGAGGGCCGGAGGCCGACGGGCGGCGACGTTCCATTGGTTCGTGGCCGCGTAGGAGGCGCCGTAGAGGCCGACGTCACCGGTGCTCCAGGGTTGCGAGGCGCACCAGGCGATGGCGTCCTCGTAGTCATCGACCTCTTGTTCCGAAAAGGGATGCAACACGCCCGGTGTGAGGCCGACGCCCCGGTTGTCGGCCCGAACGAGTACGTAGCCTCTGGGCACCCAGTCCATGGCGTTGGCGCTGACCGCATTCTCGGCCACGCGGAACATGGGCCCGAGACCGCGCGGCTTGTTCTCGAACCAGGTGTCCTCTTGACGATCTCGACGGGCGCGTTGGGCCTCGTCACGCACCGAGCCGCTGCCCCATTCCTTGCCGTAGATCGACAGGCGGAGGATCGCCGGGTATGAGCCGGGCTCGAGCGGCCGGAACACGTCGGCGAGCAGGTACGAGCCGTCGCGGGTGGGGAGGGCGACGTCGGTGAGCTTCTTGATGCCTGCGGCGCTCCGCCGGAGATGATTGCGTGCTCGGTGCTCCGAGCGCAGCGTCAGCCCAAGCTTGGCCATGAGGCCAACCACCGTCGGGTCGTTGGAAAACGTCTCGGTGTCCTGCCCGAAGTCGATTGAGTCGACGTTTGCCAGGGCGTCACGAACTCCACCGGTGACCGTGATGCCTCCGGCCAGGTCGGCGTCGTCTCCACTGAGGCTCTGCAGCAACCGGGCGATGTTGGTGACGTGGGGGTCGGTCAAGAGCGCCCCCGGTCCACCGAGGTCCAGTGGTGTCACCCGGGCGGCGCCCGGTGCCGAGCCCAGCTCGACGCCGGCCAGCGCGAAGCTCACGGTCTCGCCCGGCGCGTAATTGAAACGGCCGTCGTCGTCAGTCACGCCTGCTGTGCTCGCCGTCCGGTACGAGAGACCCCGCACGGGCCCATCGGCGAAGCGGCCGGTCAAAAGCTCGCCCGACATCGGCGTCTCCTTCTGGCACGGATGTCCCCGTTCGGCGGGAACGGGCCGAACCTACCCCAGCAGCACGCAGGGGGCTTTGGGAGTCGTCGCTCGCGGGGTCAGACCTTGAACCAGACGGCGTTGCCGACCTGGTGGGTGATGCCCCACTCGGTCGCCGTGCGGTCGACGATGTGCAGCCCGAATCCGCCAATGGAGCCGCGATCGGGCAATTCCGCGCGCGCCTCGAAGGGTGGCCCTTCATCGCGTACCACCCCGGCGATGCCGGCTTCGCCAGCGCTGAGCTCGACGACGACGGACTGGGGCAGACCCTTGCTGGCGTGGATGACGGCATTCGTCACAAGCTCGCTGACGATGAGTCGCGCCGCTGCGAGCCGTTCGGGGGCGCACACGCCGGCCAATCCATCGACACAGGCCCGCGCCAAGGCGGGTGCCAGTGAATGGCCCGGCAATCGCAGCTCGAACGACAGGGCAGGCTGCGTCGATGGACCGCCGCTCACGTCGTGCTCCCGGCGAGGCCGTCCTCGTGGCCGTTGGTTCCCCCACAGAACTCGAACCAGGACACCACCTCGGCCACATGGAACAGCGATTGGACGCGGGGCGGTCCGGGCACCAGAACCAGCCGTGCACCCGCCCGCTGGGCGTGCTCCTGCACCATCAGGAGCGCGCGGAGACCCGACGAGTCGAGGAACTCGAGACCCTCGAGGTCGATCACGACGACCTCGACAGGGTCGGCCAGTTGCTGCAGGACGTCTCTCTCGAGGGTGGGCGCAGCGGCTACGTCGAGCTCGCCGCGCAGACGCCCCCGCCGACAGCCGTCCCCAGGTGAGTCCCAGGAGATCTCGAAGAAATCCATCGCTGGACGATACGTCACCGGGTGACCCGGATGACCAGGACCGCCACGTCGTCACGCAATTCCTGCTGGTCATCAGCGATGGCCGCAATGAGCTCGTCGGCGGTCGCCTCGGCGGTACCGCAGGCACAGCTGCGGAGCAGCCGGCGGAGCGCAACCTCGTCGAAGGGCGCTGCCGAATGGCGCCCGTCCATCAGGCCGTCGGTGTACATCACCAGCGTGTCGCCGGGCTCGAGCCGGATGTTCGCCTCGACGTAGCAGGCATCCGGCCGCCAGCCGACGAGCGGGCTGCGGCGACCGATCGATTCGACGTCGCCATCGGCGGTGATCCGCACCGGGGAAGGGTGTCCGCCGAGCGCGATCGTCAACTCCGCGCCCGGCTCAACCAGCTGCAGCTTGCCTACCGCGACCGTGCAATAGCGACGCTCACTGATCGGGCGGTCGGCCATGGCGCGGTTGAGCTCCGACAGCGCCGCAGCAGGGGCTGCAGCGCGACCCGACAACATCAGGGCGCGAAGGGTGTGGCGGGCCATGGCCGTCATGGCAGCCGCCTCGGGCCCGTGCCCGCACACGTCACCGACGACCACTCCCCAGCCGTCGGCCACGGGAAAGACATCGTAGAAATCTCCTCCGACGCGGTGCCGGTTCGCCGGCCGGTACCGCGCGGCCAACTCCAGCCCCGGGACCAATGGCAGCTCCGTGGGCAGGAGGCTTTCCTGCAGCATGCGGGCCAGCTGCTCGGCCCGCGTGCGAAGCTCGGTTTCCAGGGACACGACCTTCCGGGCCGCCACCCGGAGCTCCATCTCGTCCATCACGATGGCCGCGAGCTCGGACAGGTCGACGAGTTCCTGCGGCGCGACGACGCGCGGCTCGCGGCCTATGACGCACAGCGTGCCG
>JAXDQG010000709.1:0-3168 GCA_034667945.1 Acidimicrobiia bacterium
CTACCGCCGGGCTGCTTCGCCATCGTCAGCAAGATCCATCACGCCGCGGTCGATGGTGTCTCCGGCACCGAGCTGACGGCGGCCATTCACGACACCACGCCGGCGAGAGGCCTGCCCGCCGCCCGACTCGACGAGGCGGAGCAGTGGAGGCCAGAACCCGAGCCGACCCCGTGGACCCTCCTCGGTCGGGCCTGGATCAACAACGCGACGCGCCCGGCCCACTTCGTGCGGGTGTTGGGCAGGACCGTTCCGGCGGTGGGACGGGTCTTGCGCAGGACCAGTCAGCAGGAGAACGGTCGCAGCACCGGACGCGTGCCGCGCACCCGGTTCAACGGCAGTGTCAGCGCACATCGTGTGGTCGACGGCTGTCTCTTCGATCTCGATGCCATCAAGCGAATTCGGCGCGCCGTGCCCGGTTCGACGGTGAATGACGTGGTACTCACCATTGTCGGCGGGGCGATGCGCGAGTACTTGCAGAGCAAGGGCGAGCTGCCGCCCGAGTCCGTGGTGGCGATGGCGCCTATCTCGGTTCGCAGCAAGGACCAAAGTGGGACGGCCGGCAACCGGGTTTCCGGCATGATGGCCCCGCTGGCTACCGATGTGGCCGACCCGCTGGCTCGCCTCGAATCCGTCTACAAGGGCACGCAAGCGTCGAAGCAACTCACCGATGCCATCGGCGCAGAGCTCATGACCGACTATTCGCAATTCATCCCGTCATCACTGGCCGGCTTGGCCGCCCGGCTCTCGTCACGGATGGGTCTCGCCAATCGAACAAACCCGGCGTTCAACTGCGTGGTCACCAATGTGCCCGGCCCGCAAGAACCGCTGTACATGGACGGCGCACGCCTGGTGAACATGTGGGGCCTCGGCCCTATCAGCGACGGCATGGGCCTCATTCATGCCGTGTTCAGCTACTGCGGCAGGCTGACCGTCAACTTCACCTCGTGTCGGGAGATGCTGCCCGACCCCGCGTTCTACGCTGCGTGCATCGAGCGCTCGTTCGAGCAACTGCACGCGGCGACATCGGTCGACTCGACCAGTCACATCGGACCGATCGCAGCCACCACGGGGGCATGAGATGGCATCGCCAGGCGCGCTGTATCCACTGGCAAAGGCTCTGATCCGGCCGGCAACCAAGGTCATCTGGCCGGTGAAGGTGAATGGCCTCGAGAACGTCCCAGCGGAAGGGCCCGCAATCATCGCCCCGAACCACATCTCCTTTCTCGATTCTGTCGTATTGATCGGCGTGCTGCCCCGCCGCATCACCTATGTCGGCAAGGCCGAGTACATGGACAGTTGGAAGACCCGTCACCTGTTCCCCGCTGTCGGCATGATCCCCATCGACCGCGGCGGGGGCAAGGCCAGCTTTGCGGCGCTCGACACGGCAGCGCAGGTGCTCGACGCGGGCAAGCTCTTCGGGATCTTTCCCGAAGGCACCCGCTCGCGCGATGGCCACCTGCACCGTGGACGCACGGGCATCGCCCGGCTGGCGATCCGGACCGGGGCCCCCATCATCCCGGTCGGCATCAAGGGCACCGACCGGATCCAACCTCCGGGCGCGTCGACGCCGCGGCCGTTCCGGCGCTGCGAGGTCAGCTTCGGCGAGCCGATCCACGTGGGGCACTACAACCAGCGCACGCGGGACCCTGGCGTCTACCGCGACCTGACCGACGAGGTCATGTACGAGATCGGCCAGCTGTCCGGGCAGGTCTACATCGACCGCTACGCCGATCGGACCGACGAGCCGCCCGCAACGAGCGAATCGCCAGAGACACCGCCGGGCACCGTGCCGGCGTTCCGCCTGGCAACGGAGGGGCTGCTGTCATGACCGAAACACGGCCGGTCGGTGGGGGCGTAGGTCAGGTGGAGGGCCGCCGGGTCGCGGTCATCGGCGCAGGTTCGTGGGGCACCGCGGTGGCAGGACTCCTCGCCCACAACGCGGATGTCGCCATCTGGGCTCTCGAGCCCGAAGTGGTCGCCAGCATCAACGAGCGGCGGGTCAACGAGCTGTTCCATCCCACCCGCCAGCTGCCCGAGCGCGTCACGGCCACGGGTGACGTGGTGGCGGCAGTCAGCGGCGCCGAGGTGATCGTGCTCGGCGTGCCCACCCAGTTCCTGCGGGACGTGCTCGCTCAGCTCGTCGGCACGATCCCACCGCAGACGCCCCTGGTCAGCCTGGCCAAGGGCATCGAGGCCGGAACACTCATGCGCCCCACGGAGATCGTGCGTGAGCTGCTGGAAGGCCACGACCCCGGCTACATCGGCGTCCTGGCCGGGCCGAACCTCGCCAAAGAGATCATGGCCGGCTTGCCGGCCGCCTCGGTCGTGGCCTTCACAGACCACGACGTGGCGGAGCGCATGCAGCCCGTCTTCACCTCAGCGGCCTTCCGGGTCTACACCAACGACGACGTCGTGGGCTGCGAGCTGGGCGGCGCGCTCAAGAACGTCATCGCCGTCGCCGCCGGCATGGCGATCGGCCTGGGACACGGGCAGAACTTCCTCGGCGCCATGCTGTCCCGCGGGCTGACGGAGATGTGCCGCATCGGCCTGGCGCTCGGCGCCCGTGCCGAGACCTTCCTCGGCCTGTCCGGTCAGGGCGACCTGGTGGCCACGTGCCTCAGCTCGGACAGCCGCAACCACCATCTCGGCTTTGAGCTGGCCAAAGGTCGCACTCTTGCCGACATCACGGCCGAGACGAAGATGGTGGCGGAAGGGGCCAAGTCGGTTGGCGGGGTGGTCGAGCTGGCCCACCGGCTCGGGGTACGGGCACCGATCGCCGAGATGGTGCGCTCGGTCGTGATCGACGGGGTGACGCCGGAGCGGGCGTTCCAGGAGATGACCGCGGAGCCCGCGGTGCACGAGCTCTCCGGCATCCTCGACGCCCGGCGGGTCGACGCCGTCACGTAGTCCCCCCTCATCGGATGAGGGCCGAGCGGATGCGCAGTCCCTGCGAAGCAGGGCCGTAGCCTCGAGGAGGCCCGATCCGACCAGCCAAAACGTCGGATGAGGGCGGGGCGCGTGACTCAGCGGACCAGGCGGCGGACCGCTTTGCCTGCTTCCGTGGTTGGCAACCGGTCACGCACCTCGATGCGCCGAGGAACCTTGTAGCGGGCCAACCGTCGGCGGCAGTGCTCGATCAGCTCGGCGGGGTCGATGTCGGAGCCGTTG
>JAXDQG010000710.1:0-5107 GCA_034667945.1 Acidimicrobiia bacterium
ATCGATCTGGTGAAGGCCGAGCGGAGCGGCGAGAACGTGAACCACGTGTGCCTGACGGTCGACGATTGGGTCGACCTCGATGAGCTGGCCGAAGGCGGCCGATTCGACGTGGTCCGCCCGCCCGCCAAGCTGTTCGGCGCCCAGGGGTGGGGGAGGGGCTTCTACGTGCGAGATCCCGATGGGAATGTGGTCGAGCTGCGGAACTACCGGTTGGCCCAAGAGGGGGACAGCCGGTAACCTGCGGCACTCCCGGGCGCTTGGCTCAGTTGGTTAGAGCGCAGCCTTCACACGGCTGAGGTCACAGGTTCGAGTCCTGTAGCGCCCACCAGGAAAAACCCAGGTCAGAGCGGATGCGGCGCCCCCATCGACCAAGCGGAACCCCCTAGTCATGACTAGAACGTGACTAGTCAGGTGGAGCAGGCGGCCTCGCAGCCATGCCGCGAAGCATCTCCAGAACGGCGTCGTCCACGCCCTCCAGGTCGCCCAGGTGGCTGTAGATCTCCAGCACCACCCGGAGGTCGCGGTGCCCCAATCTGGTGGGCTTTGACCACCGTCGCGGGAGCGAGCGGGTGAGTCATCATCTCCGCCACCCATGTCTGCACTTTCAGGTAGTCGATCTGGTCGAGACGCATCGCCCCGAAACTGGCAAGGATGTACCAGTCGATGTAGCCCTTGTCGCGGGTGGCGGTCGACTGGCGCAACGTGTTCAACTCCGCGGCCCACTCTGCAGCGAACTCGACGAGCGTGACTCGGCCGGCCGCGGGTTCGATCCACGTTCCTCGCCGCTGCTCCGTCGTGGCTTCCGCAAGAGCGGCCACAGCGTCACCCTTCAGTTTGAAGGTGCCTATGGAGACTTGGCGCCCGTCCTCAAACACTCGCGCCCGCCACCGCCCCGACGGCAGACGGTCGATAGACCCGGAGCCGTGATCGCGAACCCTCCGCCTTTCCGCCACGGGCGGACGTTACGCGAGTCGGGGCGCTCGCTCAGGAGTCGTTCTGGGCGTCGAGTTCGTCGAGCCGTTCAGTCAGTAACTCACGGATGGCGTCGGAGACGTCAACGACAAGTGGGAGCCCCGGACTAGTCCGAGGCTCCTACTCACCGTCTTTCTTCATTGCGGCCTAGTGGCTCCTGCGCCCTTGCGTCAGGGACACAGCACTGGTTCCCTTGGATTAAATTCCGGGGGGGGCTGGCGGCCCTGGCGGCCCTGGCGGACCAGGCGCACCATCAGCGCCAGGAGGACCTGCGGGACCGACAGCTCCAGCCGGACCAGCGGGCCCAGGGGCCCCGGAGCCTGGCACGTAGTAGCCAGCGAGGTCGGCAACAACATGGACCTGGCCGACGGCGTTGTACAAGGACACCTTGCCGTTGGTCCCCATCATGGCCGTAACCATGTTAGCAACCGTTGCTCCCGGCTCGAAGTTCAAATTGGACACAACGTTCTTGGCCTGACCGGTCGGCCACACAGCTAGATAGCTGCTGATAGTGCCTTCTGTCGCTGTGACGTTCAGAACGACTCCCACGGTTCCTGAAGGCACTGCAGTGCTGAGGTCCAAGTCGATAGAAGTGTTCGGTCCAAGCTTGCCTGACGCACCTGTAGAGGTTCGTGTATCAAGCACCCGGATCGGATTGATAGGAATGAACGATGCCGGGGTGGCCGAGGAGGGCTGAGCACCGGCACGATCCGAAGTTCGAACATAGGACGAGACGAGAAAACCCGCGGCCACCGCGGCGGCGAGGGCCATCAAGGCCCAGAGAGCAATGGCTCTTCGCGGTGCAGGCTGGACAAGTGGGGCTTTGATCATGCAGGACCTCCGTTTTGAGGTGGTGACTCGTCGACGCCAATCGCCGACTAGAGGGAAAGGTCTGTCTAGGTACAGCTCTTGATTACCCGGTTCCTCGCAGCCACAATCCGTAGCGCTGATACTTCTTTCCGTGGTACTGCCTCCGACGCCCTCTGACCCCCGGGTTGCGTCGGCGTGTCAGTTCGTCGACGCGCTCTGTGAGCAGCGCCCGGATGGTTGTCCTGACAACGCTGAGCTGTCGTTGCCCCGCAACCGCGTGAGCGTCAGTCCTTGGCCGGGTCGGCGGTCTGCTGGATGTACGCGTGGAACTTCGTTCGGGTGGCCTGCTGGCTGCGTTCGCCGTGGGCCATGGCTACGACGTGCCAGGTCGCGCCGGACAGGCGCAGGTCGCGTGCGGCTTCGAAGACGCCTTCGCGGCTTTGGTCGTTGATCGCTGTCCAGTAGGCGAGCTTGAGCAGCGGGTCGGCTGGTTCGGCTTCGATGAGCGGCTGGCTGCCGGCCTCCGTGTCCACCGGGTCGAAGTCGGGCGCCTGCGTCCCCACCATGGGCGCCTGATCGTGGTTTGGCGGGACCCGCTCGGCGCCACGGTGTCACCGCCCGAGTCGTCGCCGTGACCCGGTTCGAGGTGCCGTTTGCGCTGGACGAGCAGGGGCGGTGGTGCGCGTGGCCTATCGGCTCCGGCCATCTCCTCGCGTGCGGCTCGACGGGCGCCGGCAAATCGTCGGTACCGCGCGCCGTCATCAGCTAGGTCGCCCCAGCCCCGGATGCGCAGGTCGTTGGCGTCGACCTAAAGCATGTCGAGCTGAGCCAATACAGCCGTCGTCTATCTGCTTTGGCGGTCGAGCGCGACGAAGCGGAGCAGGCACTCGGCGACGTCGTTGAGATCATGGCCCGCCGCAAGGTGATTGCGGCGCGCAACGGGTGGACCCGCTGGCCCTCCTCGGAACGCCATCCGTACCTGGCGGTGGTCGTGGATGAACTCGCGGAGGTGACTGGCGCAGAAGGCTTGCCGAAGGTTGCGCAACGCACCGCCGAGACCTGTGCGGGGCATCTGGACCGGATCGGCCGAATGGGGCGGGCACTGGGGCGTCGGTCTCGTGGCCTGCACACAACGTGCGGAAGCGGCGGTCATCGGCGGTGCGTTGCGAGCTCTTTCGCTTATCAGGTTCGCGCTCGCCAGTCTTGACCTCTCTTCGTACCGAATGGCGTTAGGAATCACCGATGGCGTCGACCTGTCCCATTTGACGGCCGACTTGTCGATCCAGCGACCCGGCTGTGGACTCTGGCTAGACCCAACGCACCCCACGATCCGTGTGGCACGAGTCGCCTGGTGGTCGGATGTCACGGTCGCCCGGTTGATGCTGGACCACGCCGAAATGACTATGCCGCTCGGGCAGCTCGTCGAGGCTGCCGCCACCGACGCTGAGGTGCGTGTCGCGTGACCCGCCCCATGCTGGCCTCGGCGTTGGCCCCGGTTCCGCCCTTCGCACTATGGGCCGCCGGTCAGAGCTTGGCCGTTCTCGCGTGGCTCGGGCTGGCGCTGCTCGCCGTGGACATCGCCGCCGGGTACGCCTGGTGGACAACACGCCGTCCCCGCACCGCGTCACGCCCTGTCGTCGTGGATCTCGTCTCCCGACGTCGCCCGCACGTCCCACCGATGGCCAAGCCCGCAAGGAAGCCGAGCCCTCCCAGCGGTCCCCGGGTCCGCCACGTCTGACCGGACCACAGATTCCATCTAGTCCGCCGCCTCCCACCTTCACAGCGAAGGACCTTGCTGATGGGCCGCTCGCACCGCTCGCCCTCTGTCTTCCCCGCTGCCCTCCGCTTTCTCTCTAACTCTTTCTCTCTTTGCGCCTGCCGGAGCGGAGCGTGAGGCAGAGGCGCCAGAGGGGGCGGCGGTTCCACCCTTTCGTTCTCTCGGTAGTGGACCGCGGAGTTTCGTGCAGGTGCAGGTGAACGGAGGTTTCTGTGGGTGATGTGATGGCGGTGTTCGACGATGAGCAGGTGGCTGCGAGGAAGCGTCGCGACGTGGAGTTCGAGGCGTTGGTGGCGTGGAACGCTGCGGAGGTCACGGGCCGGGCCGGGACGTGTGGGACGCCGTTCGGGTTGGCGTCGACGAGGTATCTGCCGAGTGAGCCGGGCGGTGTGTACCGCCGGTGTTTCGACGGCTGCGAGATGTGCGCCGACGCGAACTGTCCGATCTGCGGGAAGAAGATGGCGGTCGAGCGGTGCGCGTTGGCGTCGCTGGCGGTGGGACGCCAGATCGCGGCCGGTCGGCTGCCGGTGTTCCTGTCGATCGCCGGCTCGCATGAGGCCGACGAGCCGGTCTCCGACGTGTACCGGCGACTGAAGTTGGTGACTGATCAGATTCCGGGGAACCGGACGGTGCGCCGCATGATCGAGGCCGAATTCGGCGGCAAGATCGAATACGTGCGGCGGGTGGAGCCTTCCTACGGCGGCCAGAACGGCGTGCATCCCAACGCGCATTTCGTGTGGCTGTTGCATGTCGAGGCCGGTGACGACGCCGACGAGGTCGCGGAGCTGTTCATGATCCGGCTGCGGGCCACGCTGGTGCGGTGCGCGTGGGACCGGCGCCGGAAGGGCGACGTGAAGCCGTGGGCGGCGGTGCAGCATTTCCTGTCCGAACGGGCATGGGATTGCCGTGTCGCCGGCGTGAACGACGCTGAGTATTTGGCGAAGTTGGACGGTGTCGGCCTGGCGAAGTCGTCGAGTGAGTTGGTCGACGTGTCCGGCGCTAAGCGGGGGAAGAACGTGGGGGAACGGGCGATGAGTTTCTGGATCGCTCAGTTGGCCCGGGCGAACGGGTACGGGCCCCGCTCGATGCGGAAGGCGATCCGTGAGATGCCGCGCATTGCTGAGGTCGTGGCGCAGGCCAAGGCGTCGCGGCAGGCGACCAAAGGCAAGCAGATGTGGCGCGCCGCCGAGGGCCTCTTCGACGAGTGGAAAGGTCTGGACACCGGGCAGCTTGTCGAGGCCGCCGCCAGGTTCTGTTCCGCCGAGTCAGCGGAGGCGATGTGGCAGTTGATTCAACCCGACGACCCGGCGCCGGACCCGCCCGCAAACGGCCCTGGGGAGCGCAGCGCAACGGGAGACTCGACCGCCGCCTCTATTCTGGATCGCCCGGCGCCGTGGGTGTCGGAGGTTTGGCTGGACGGGTCAGCCCGCTTGGCAGAAGTGGCGTGGGTGGACGCCGGCCCCGGCCGTGACGCGCCCGGCGGGATTGACGGCGCGGTGTGTTCACTGCTCGACGAGCAGGGACCCTGGGCCGGTGTATTGGCGATCG
>JAXDQG010000711.1:0-6810 GCA_034667945.1 Acidimicrobiia bacterium
CTGCGGGCGGCCGCTCCTTAACTCGCCCCCCTGCGGGGCGACACCGGCCCCCCAACGACAAATGGCGCCGGCAGCCCACCACAGCGGGAGCCGGCGCCAGTCATCAGGTGGTGGAACTACTTACATACACCGGCGCTCTGGTCGAACGCACAGTTCCGTGACTTGCCGGACAGCTCGACCACATCACCCTGCTGGACCCATTCCTGCTTCGCCGAGTCGTACTTGGAGATGTCCGACCCCTCCGTGAGGTAGGCGTCGGCGTTTCCGTTCATGTTGTACTTCACGCCCGGAAGCAGCATCGGGTTGCTCATGTCGAACGTCCGCAACGCCAGCAGGAAGCTCGACCGGGTGAGTCCACCGGGCAGCTGGTCAGCGATCTGCAGCGCTTGGATGAAGGGGAAGGCGAACAAGAAGCCCGAGCCGAACGAGCCGGAGGTCTTGTAGTCGTAGCCCTTGGCGCTCAACAGCTGACGGCCCCACTTCACATAGGCGTCGTTGTCATAGGCTGCGGCGTTGAAGTCGATGGCGCCGCCGCCGACGATCCACCAGCCGTCCGAGGCCGAGCCGTCCCCGCCGATCTTCGCTTTGCCGACGAAGCTCGCCGCCTTGCAGGTGGACGACGTGAACTTGTACTTCGTCTTCTGCTGCATGCCGTTCTGGGCGGCCTCGAGGATGATCTGTGGGCATTGGGCTCCACCGGTCATCGTGATGAACACATCCGGGTTCTTGGCCGCCAGCGTGGTCATCGGGTCGGTCACGGTCGGTGCCGAGAACTCGACGACTTCGGAGAAGTAGTCGAAGCGGTCCTTGTTCGGAGACTGCTGGATGTACGCCTTGAAGGCAGAGTCGTACGACTTGCCGAAGTCGCTGTTGGCAATGAGGGCGGCCACTTTCACCTTGCCACCGCTGAACTCAGGGAGGTGCTTCTCGATGAAAGCGCCCCAGAGCACCGCCTCGGTGCTGTAGGCCATCTGCTGGCCGGTGGTCCACGGGTGGTTGACGGGGTCACCCCACGCCGGGTGGCCGCTCATCTCCAGCGGATGCGGGATGCAGCGCTGATTCAGCTTGTCATAGACCTTCAATCCCGGCGGAGCGCCGAGGGTCCACACCGCGAACACTTTTTCGGAGTCGATCAACTCATCGACGAGCGGAATTGTCCGAGCGGCGTCGTACCCGTCGTCCTTCATGATCAAGTTGATCTTGCGGGTCTTGCCATTTACGTCCTTGAATGTGCCCTTTTCGGAGTAATAGTCGCCGATGACCTGAATCGCGCGACCGATGTTTCCGTAGTCGGCCGCCGCCCCCGACAGCGGAGTCGTGTGGCCGATCTTGATCGAATCGTCGCTGAGACCTTCGGTGTCGGACCATCCGACCTGGCATTTCGACAGGTCCACCTTGAAATCAGCTGGACCGGTCAGCGTCTTCCCGTCTGCCGACTTGCCCCACTTGTTGTCGGTGATCTTCTTGATGATTGCCGCTCGCTCGGTGGCCCAGAGCTTCTCCCACTCCTCCAAGCTCGTCGGCCGCGTGCTCGGGGACGTCGTACTCGCGGACGACGTCGTCGAACCGCCCGAAGCAGATGTGGTCGTGCCCTGCTGGCTCGACGTACTCGTTTGGTCTGCCGTGCCGGAATTGCTGCTACTGCCACACGCCGACGCAGCTAATCCGAGCGCGGCCACGAGCACCGCACCTACGCGGACCTTTGACACAGAGCATTCCTCCCCAGTTGGCACTGCGAGTCAGTTTCCGGTATGAACGCTGTCACCGCGAAGGGAACGAACGCAAAACCACTAAAGTCTGCAGGCTATCGGCGCCTATATGACCGTGACCTGCCGGTGCAAGGCCCATTGATTCGCGGCCTCGCCCTCCCCTGTTACGTGCCTTCTACCCCGGCGCCGACCTGTACCCAGCTGGACGCGTCACGGAAACGTGCGAGCCTGACAGCGCTAATTGGCTTTCCACGAAGACCCCTCTCATCGCAGTAAGGGGAAGATCCCGTGTGCTCCGGCCGTGCAGGCTGGTGCCGCTTCGTAGGATGGCTTCATGACGCACCGCATCGACATCACGTATTGCGTGCCTTGAAACTACGAAGACCGCGCCGTGAGCGCGGCCCACGACCTGTTGGCGAACTATCAGCATGTCATCGACTCCCTCACGCTCACCACGGGCAGCAAGGGCGTGTTCGACGTAACCGTGGACGGCGAGACGCTGTACTCCAAGCACGCGGCCGGCAGGCACGCGAAGCCCCGAGAGATCCTCGATCTCTTCACGGCGAGCTATGGACAGGGCGTCGCGCGATACGGCACGTGAATCAAGCGGCCTCAGCCCTCGTTCGGCGAGCTACCCGCCGAGCGCTGCCGGACTCGGGGTCAGCTCGCCCCGTTCGACCGCCTTGACCAGCTCGGGGATGCGCATGTGGGAGGGCGCCGGTATCCCGATCTCCGCGCCCTTTGCGGCGATGTAACCGTTGATGAACTCGATCTCGGTGCGGCGGCCCTTCATGACGTCCTGCGCCATGGACGGCCGCCGGATGTCGTCACGGGGATTGGGCTTGGCGTCCTTGGTGAGCTCGGCCTCTACCAGGGAGAGCGCGGCCGGATCACCCTCGGAGGCGCGTGCCAGGTCCTCGGGCTCGAACCGCCCGATCTTCTCCAGCTCGTAGCCCAGGGCCTGCCCGACCCGGACCGCTTCTCCCCCGAGCTGGATGGAGAAGCGACGGACCGCCTCGTTGCGGTTCACCGCCGCCACAGGCAGTCCCGTGGCAGACGACACCCCGTTGACCATGCCGTTGAGCACCAGTTTCGACCAGCGCTCACCCCACAGGTTGGTGGTCGCCTTGGCCGAGTCGACCAAGGAGAACAGCTCGACCAGCTCCTCGATGCGGGTGCTGATGCGCCCGTGCACCTCGCCCGCCCGGAACACGGTGTGGCGCCCGCCCATCTTCGGGATCGTCCGCAGCACATGGCCCGCTTCGGGCATGTCGACCGAGATCATCGACGCGATGGCACCGACCGTGCGGCCCCAGCCGACAATGCCGGCGATTCGCTCTTCGTTGAGGCAGTTCTGCAGCGAGACGACATACCCGCCGGGCGAGAGGTATTGACGTATCAACATCGTCGCCCACTCGGTGTCATACGACTTGACCGCCACCATGGCGATGTCGATCGGCTGCTGTCGGGCGAGGGCCTGGACGTCGCTGACGTGCATGGCGGTCACGTCCTTGACCGTGAACCGCTCCTCTTCGCTCATACCGTCGAGCTGGAGACCCCGGGAGCGGATGGCCTCGATGTTGTCGGGCCAGAAGTCGATCAGCGTGACGTCGTGGCCGTGGCGGGCGAGGTTGCCGCCCACATAGCCACCCAGCGCTCCCACACCGACGATGGCGATGCGCTTACCCATCGGTCCTCCCTCTCCTGTTGTCAGCCTGATGATCGGTCGGGTGCGGAGCTCGACCGGTGTTGGCGAGCCGGCTGCCGCGGCGCTGGTCAGTCGCGCTGGTCAGTCGCGCTGGATCGTCTTGAACATGGCCTCCGGGTAGCGGGCGCCGGCCACGTTGGCCGGATCGAACAGCTCGTCGAGCGCGGCAACCTGCTCGGCGTTCAGCAGCACATCGCCCGCGGCCGCGTTCTCTTCGATACGGGCCACTCGCTTCGTACCGGGAATGGGCACCACCTGCGGACCCTTGGCCAGCAACCACGCCAGCGATACCTGGCCCGGGGTGGCGCCGACCTCGGCCGCCACCTTCTTGAGGCCGTCCAGCAGCCGCTGGTTGTGCTCGAAGTTCTCACCCTGGAAGCGGGGGAAGTTCTTGCGCATGTCGCCCTTGCCGAACTGGGACTCGGTGATGACGCCGGTGAAGAAGCCGCGTCCGAGGGGGCTGAAGGGCACGAAGGCCACCCCCAACTCGGCACACGTGGCCAGCAGCTTCTTCTCGACGTCTCGGGTCCAGAGCGAATACTCCGACTGGACGGCCGCGATGGGATGGGTGGCGTGCGCCCGGCGCAGGGTGTCACTGCTCACCTCCGACAGGCCCAGCGCCCTCACTTTGCCGGCGCGCACGAGCTCCGCCATGGCCCCGACGGTGTCCTCGATGGGCACCTCCGGATCCACCCGATGCAGGTAGTAGAGGTCGATCACCTCGACGCCCAGTCGGCCCAGGCTGGCGTCGCAGTAGCCGGCGACATGGTCGGGTTTGCCGTCAACGCCGGGAGCATCACGGATGATGCCGAACTTGGTGGCGAGCACGATGCGGTCGCGGTCGGGACCGAGGACCCGTCCCACCAACTGCTCGTTGTGCCCGTTGCCGTAGGCGTTCGCCGTGTCGAAGAACGTCACCCCGACGTCGAGGGCCCGCCGAAGAGTGGCCTCCGATTCGACCGGGTCAGGTTCGCCGTACGCCTGGGACATACCCATGCAGCCCAGGCCGATCGCCGAAATCGTGAGGCCACTCGAACCAAGGGATCTGACGTGCATGGCGCGGACCCTAGTGGGGTGGTCGGAGTGTCGCTGCGGACTCGGGACGGAGTGTCGCTGCGGTCTCGGAGCGCTGTCAGGACGCTGGCCATACTCCGCCAGGTCAGATCTTGACGTGCACAGTCGCCAGCGCGATGACGACCCCTAACAATAATTAGGTTGTCATAAGGTTGACCATCATCAGGTTGAAGGAGGTGCGGCTTTGCGTACGCATCTTTGCCCCTCGATTGACCGGCGGGCGTTCCTTCGCGGTGCAGGTGGGGT
This sequence comes from Acidimicrobiia bacterium, assembly GCA_034667945.1. Classification (GTDB taxonomy): domain Bacteria; phylum Actinomycetota; class Acidimicrobiia; order Acidimicrobiales; family CAIXPF01; genus JAXDQG01. The sequence goes on from JAXDQG010000711.1 coordinate 4,738, forward strand.
GGTCGCGGCAGGGTTGGTCGCCCCACTCGCATCCGCCGAGCACGCGTCCGCCGACGAGGCGGGGGCTGCGGAACACGGCGGAAGTCACCTCGTCCCGGCCGAGGTGGTCTTACCCAAGCCGATTCCCGGCGGCTCGACGCTCCCCGACGACACACTCATCCACGTTTTGGGGCCGGGGCCCTCCGATATCAAGCTGCCGTTCTCGGGTGGCTTTTTGGGCGGGGACGATGTCGACACGGTGACCATCACCGACTTCGAGGGGTTCTCCGCCGTTGCGTTCCACGCTGGGACGGCCCTCGGCACCGACGGCGCCATGTACAACCTGGAGACGGACATGCGAGCGTTCCAGGGGAGGTACATCGGAGAGGACGGCGACGTCCACGAAGGTTGCTTCACCCTAGTTTGAATCGATCTCTGTGAGCCCGGTTCGGGCTCACAGAAGCATGACTACAACCTGGGCATTCTGCCCTCAGGCCTCTTCTGGACGACCGCATTGAGCTCGAAGGAGGTGCGCTTCGACGAGACCGGCTCGCACGCCGTGCTCGATGTCCGTCGCCAGATCGCCATCGACACCTTCGAGTTCTTCGGGCCGAACTCCCAACCCGCAGAAGTCCGCTTCAGGGTCGTCTGGGATGCCACCGGATCACCGGTCGGGAACGGCGGTCCTTCCCACGAACGAGGCCGCGTTCCTCGGTCAGATGGCTCCGGCGCGGTCCGTTGGCCGCTTTTCGGGCCAGCAAGTCGGCTTCTCTTTCTTGTCCGACGACGCCACGACCGATAAGGGCTACGCACGGATCGGGACCGAACGCAACGGCAGCTTTCTCTTGGAGTCGTAGCCCCGGCACGTCGCACCGCCTACCAGTCCAACTGAGGACACGGGTGGATAGGGCCTCCCGACGCCTCCGTGCCCCAGCGAAACTATGTTCCCGTCGCTCGGCCCTCTCCACTTAACACTCGGAAGGTTCACAGCGCCGTAACCGATTTCCGACGCTTGTGGCTTACGGTGCTTCGCATGGCTGCCACAACGGTGGTGACGGAACCAACGACCAGCTCTCGACGCGCGGTCTGCTCCGTCGACCGCGCTGCCGAGTTCGAAGACCTGGCCGTTGGGCTCGCCCTGCGCTCGGCGAGAACACTGTCGTGCGCGGCGCGCCAGCGGCGTGACCCCTACGACCTGAACACCGCCCATGTGCGGGTGCAGGGCCGACGAGCCTTCTACGCGGTCGGCGGCGAAGGGCCGCCAATCCTGTTCCTCCATGGCTGGGGCCTGGGGCACCAGTCGTACCGCCGTCCGCTCAGGCGCCTCACTGCCCAGGGCCATCGGGTCTACGCCCCTGCGCTCCCGGGCTTCGGGGGAACGGCTGACGTGCCCTGGCGGCACTGCAGCGTGCAGGGCTACGCGGCCTGGGTGGAGGACTTCCTCGACGCCGTCGGCGTTGCCGAGCCGATCCTGGTCGTGGGCCACTCCTTCGGCGGCGGCATCGCCATCAAGCTGGCCGACCAGTTCCCCGACCGGGTGCGCTACCTCGTCCTGTTGAACTCGGTGGGCGGCGGCGCGGGCACATCAGCCGCCAATCCGGGACAGTCCGTGGCCGAGCGCCTCATGTGGGATTGGGCTGCCAACCTTTGGCGCGAGATTCCCACCAGCCGGCAAGAGTTCGACATGGTGCGCGCCATGGCCGGCGACCTGATGCAGAACATGTTCACCAATCCGATGGGCATCCTGCGGGCAGCCGAGTTGGCCATGAACGCAGATCTCACGGTGGAGTCCGCCCGCCTGCGGGCGAGGAAGCTGCCCGTGCTCGCACTGCTCAGCGACAAGGACGGCATCATTCCGCAGGGCGCCTTCGAGACGCTGTGCACCGCCATGGGAACCGAGGGCCGCATCGTTCGCGGTCCCCACTCATGGCTGCTGGCCAACCCCGATTCGTTCGGCCAGGTGCTCAGGAATGTCTTCGACGTGCAAGCCGCTGCGCCGCAGCCGGATGCGGCACCCGCCGGAGCCGCCGAGATCATCAGACTGCTGGCCCACACGCAGGTGCCGGTCGAGGTCGTGGAGGAACTGCTGGCCGG
>JAXDQG010000712.1:0-5373 GCA_034667945.1 Acidimicrobiia bacterium
CTGATCACCGAGGGCGCCTACGACGCCTGGGTGCTCAAGACCGTCTCCGAAGGGCCCGGCCTGAGCCTGCTGGAGGCGGCGGCGGCATGGGGCGCGACGACCATCAACGACGCGCGGTCCATCCGACGGGTCAGGGACAAAGCGGTAGCCGCCGCGGTGGCGGGGCGTCGCGGCCTGCCGTTCCCCCTCACGTACTTCGCGGCCGCGCCTGAGCTGTTGGGCAAGGTCCCCGACGAGCACTATCCGCTGGTGGTCAAGCCGGTCAACGGCAGCGCCGGCCGCTCGGTGTACCTGGTCCACACGCCGAGGGAGCTGGCCGAGACGGTCAGCAACATGGCCGGCGAACGATTCATGCTGGCCCAGCCCTACGTCACCAACCCGGGCGTCGACCTGAAGGTCTACAACACCGGCGGCGACCTCTACGCCACCCGCCAGCCCTCCCCGCTGCACCCCGACATCGACGTACCTCCACGGAATGTCGCCCTGCCCGCCGACCTCGCCCAACTGGTCGCCGACATCGGAGCCGTGTTCGGACTCGAGCTGTACGGGGTCGACGTGGTCGAGGGGCCCGACGGCTGGGTGGTGGTCGACGTCAACGACTTTCCCAGCTTCCACTGCGTCCCCGACGCAGTCGCCCGGGTGGCAACGACCATTCTCCGGCTGGCCGACCACCACGATCGGGGCCGGCCAGCCGCGCTTGCCCGCGCCGCCAGGGTAGAGGGGACGGGTGAGGGCAGCAACGCTGCGGACTGCCTGGCATCGGCGGCGGCCCGCACCGCCGGGGTAGAGGGGACGGGTGAGGGCAGCGACGCTGCGGACTGCCTGGCATCGGCGGCGGCGCTGGTCGCCGTCCCCGACGACGTGATGGCGGCGACATGAGGGTCGGCCTGCTCACCGACAAGCCGGACCACCCCGTCCTTGCCGTCACGGTCGGCCTGCTGGAGACGAAGCACACGGTGGAGGTCATCAACCCTGACGCGGCGGCTGCCGGCCCCGCCGGGTACGACGGCGACCTGGCCGATGTCTTCCTGCTCAAGTCCCACTCTGTCCAGGCGTTGGCGCTGGCCCGGCGTCTCGAGGGCCTGGGAGCCCGGGTGGTGAACGACTGGGCCGCAACCGAGGCCTGCCAGGACCGTGCCCGTATGGCCCGGCGGGCGCGACTGGCGGGCCTCCCCTTCCCCCGCACTCGTAGCTTTGTCGACCTGCCAACACTCATCGCATACGAGCTCGGTGGACGAGGGTTGCGCTTTCCCCTGATGGTCAAGAGCCAGAGAAGTCGCCGCGGCGACCAGGTCGCCCGGGTGGACGATCTTTCCCAGCTGCGCTCGATGGCCAAATGGGACCGCGAGCCGGTGGTCGTGCATGAGTTCGTTCCCAACGACAGCTGGGACCACAAGTTGTGGGTGATCGGCTCGGAAGTGTTTGCCGGCCTGCGCCCCACGCCCCTCGATGCCATCGCGCCCGATGTCACGATGGCGCTGGATCCCGCCGAGCTGCCGTCGGGCTGGGTGGAGCTCACCCGGAAAGCGGGCAAGGTTTTCGGTCTGGTGGTCTACGGCATCGACATTCTCGCTACCAACGACGGTCCAGTGATCGTCGACGTCAACGCCTTCCCCGGCTGTCGGAACATGCCAGGCGCGCCCGAAGCGCTGGCTGCGCTCGTCGAGCGGCTCGCATCCGGGGTGCGACGGCCCATCGCCTCCGTGCCCGGTCGACGATCGCCGAGCGGGCCGGGGCGCCCGGCCTCATCGCCGCCGAGGGCAGTGCCGACCAGCGAGGTCATTTCCCGGCGGGCAGAGCTTCCGATCGCCGTCGTGCACCAGACGGTGCGCGAGCTTCTGGAGAAACTGGACGGTGCCCGGGTGTGCCCGGATGGGCCCGGCTCGGCCCCGGTCTCGCCCGCTGTGTGGCCCCGAGTGGTGTACCTGCGGCGCAAGCCCGGCCGCGGGCTTGTGGTGGTCTACCGCCTCCTTCCAGAGGGCCGACACCGGCGCCGCAGCGAGGCGGCCGCCACGCTGGTCACGGCCAGCCTCGCCGAGAAGACGCTGGACGGTCTGCGGTCGGGCGCGCCGCGGGCATCTCTCGACCCCGCTGAGCTGGAGGGCAGTTGGCCGGGCGTCATCCGCTGGCCCCGGATGGGCATTGACCTCCAAGCCTTCCCCGCCGATGTCGGCCTGCCCCAACTGTCCGCCGTGCTGGGGCCCGCCTCGCACCCCGGGCTGGTTGATGCCCTGACCGCCGACTGTCGAACGGCTACCGGTGAGGCGGCTCTACGCGTCGTGTCGATCCAGGCGACGCCCGAGCGCTACAAACCTGGCTCGCGTTGCGTCCTCCGCTACCGGGTCACCACATCGTCGACTGTCGCGGAAGCGCGGGAGTTCACGTTTTTCGGCAAGCTTTACCGGGATCGGACGGCTGCGCAGGTGGCGCACGAACTCGCCGAGCGTCTCTGGAGCACCGGCCCTTCGACGCAGCCGGCGGCCACGACGATGCTGCCGCTCGTTCCCCGGCCGGTGGGCGTGATCGACGAGTTGGGGTTGGTCCTGACCGCGGCGGCGGAGGCTACGTATGGCGGCCGTTCAGTGGCTGGCACGCGGCTGCTGCGCCCGCCGCGTCCGGTTGGCGGCGAGGCCGCCGGCCACGTCGAGCGGTGCCGGCAGGCGCTCGTCGCTACTGCGACCGCGTTGGCCTGGTGGCACACCAGCGGAGTAACCGCAGGTCTGGCTCAGCAGGACGCCGGTTCCACCTACGCCGCGCGGGCGCGGGCGTGGACGGCGGCCATCGAGGCGCCGGCTGATCAAATGGCCGATGTGATCGACCCCCTGGCAGAGGCCCTGGCGGCCACCGCTTCGGAGCGTGCCGTGCCCAGCCACGGTGCGTTCAAGCCCAGCCAGCTGATCTTCTGCGGGCCGGGCCATCCGGTGGTGACCGACCTCGACGGCGTCTGCCTGTCCGACCCGGCGGTGGATGTCGGCTACTTCCTTGCCTACCTGCGCCCGCCGGGCCTGTGGGGCGGCCACCTCGGACCCCGCGCCTGGTTCGGTGACGCTCGTGCCCTGTTCGTCGACGCCTACCTCCACGCCCTGGCCGCGCGGGGTGCCAGCCCAACGGAGATCCAAGACATTCGAGGGCGTATCAGCCTGTTCGAGGCCGCTGTGATCCTCAAGATCGCCTCGCGGCGGGCCCGGCGTCTCAACAGTCCCCGGCCATCTGAGGTGAACGTCGTGACGGCCGAGATCAACGGCTGCCTCCAGTCGTTCTCTGCTCGGATGGAGACGAGGAGATGATCCGCTTTCTGTATCGCAACCTGCACGGCCGGCGACTGCTCGTCAGCCTGGCCGTGGCGCTGACGTTCCTGGTGGTGACCAGCGACCTCCTGCTGGCGTTCCCGCTCAAGTTCGTCCTCGACAAGATCATCAACCACCGCGATCCGGCCGTGCCGATCTTCGGTTCGCTCATCACGTATTTCGATTCGTGGGGGACCCGCAACGGGCTGAACGACGGTGAGGTCCACACCCAGTTGGGTGTGATCCTCTTCGCCGGGACCATGCTGCTGACCCTGGGCGCGATCGGCGCAGCCGTGTCCTATATCCAGCTCGCGATCGCCGCCTCCGTAGGTCCCCAGCTGGGCGCCAGGCTGCGCAATCGGCTCTTCGAGCATCTTGAACACGTGTCGTTGGAATGGCATGGCCGTCAACGGGTCGGCGACCTGGTGCAGCGCATCAGCGGCAACATCTCCGACATCGAGAAGCTGGTCACCGACGGCCTGGTCGACCTGCTCTCAGGAATCCTGACCCTGATCGGGATCCTGGTCGTCATGCTCTTCATCAGCTGGCAGTTCACGCTGCTGTCGATGGTGATCGTGCCGCCCCTGTTCGTGATCGTCATGCTGTACACCCGTTGGATCAAACAGGCGTCGAAACAGACCGCCCGGGCGGCCGGCCAGGTCGCCGAGGTCGCCGCGGAGAACATCAGCGCCATCGTCGAGCTCAAGGCGTTCACCATGGAGGACTGGACGGCCGACACGTTCGCCGGCCGGGTGGAACACCACCGCCACTCCGGAACCCGGGCCGGCCGCCGCCAAGCCGAGTTCAACCCCTTGGTGTTGGTACTGGTCGCCGTCAGCACATTCGCGATCGTCACCGTGGGGGCATGGATCGCCGCCGGCCACGGTCACCTGTTCCGCCTGGGGATGTTGGCCATTCCCACCGGCAGCCTGACCGTGGGCTCCTTGACCGTGTTCCTCACCTACTCCAAGCAGCTGTATCAACCCATGCGCAACCTCTCCAAGCTCATGGTCCTGGCCTCCAACGGCGCCAGCGCCGCCGAACGCATCCAAGAGATCCTCGACCAACCCCGAGAAGCGCTGCCCCCCACCGGTGACTACACCGGCCCGGCCACCATCCGGGGGAACCTTCGCTACCAGGGCGTCGTCTTCGGCTACGAAGCCGGCCGGGCCGTCCTCGACCGGATCGACTTCGACGTCCCCGTAGGCAAACGGGTCGCCCTGGTCGGCCTGTCCGGCAGCGGCAAGACCACCCTGGTCAGGCTGCTCCCCCGCTTCTACGAACCCTGGGAAGGAACCATCACCATCGACGGCGTCGACATCCGCGCCTACCCCCTCGACGTCCTGCGGCGCAGCATCGCCATCGTCCTGCAGGACTCCGTCCTTTTCGAAGGCACCATCCGCGACAACATCCGCGTCGGACGCCCCGACGCCACCGACGACGACATCGTCGCCGCCGCCCAACAGGCCTGCGTCCACGACACGATCATGGCCACCCCGGGCGGCTACCACGCCCAGGTCCGCGAACAAGGCAAAAACTTCTCCAGCGGCCAACGCCAACGCATCGCCGTCGCCCGAGCCATCCTACGCGACGCCCCCATCCTCATCCTCGACGAACCCACCGCCAGCCTCGACGTCGAAGCCGAAGCCGAAGTCATGCGGGCCATCGAGAAACTCACGGCCGGACGCACCGTCATCGTCATCTCCCACCGGCTCAGCACCCTCGGCCACGTCGACGAAATCGCCGTCCTCCAAGCCGGCCACATCATCGAACGGGGTACCTACAAAGAGCTCAAAGCCCTGAACGGCACCTTCGCCCACCTCCTCACCGAACAGAACCGCTACGCCGCCGAACCCATCCTCGACACGGACGTGGACGGGCACCCATGGCCCCCCCCAGACCGATCCAACGGCGCCATCCCCGCCGTCACGGCCGCAGCACATCACTGACCGACGCGACACAACGCCGGCGACACACCGCCGGCGACAGAGAGGGACATACTTCCCACCAAGGTCCCTCTCGGGCTCCGCTCTAAGCCTCGATCCACCGATCGCGCGTCTGTGAGTGGCGTGGCAGGTGGGCTGGT
>JAXDQG010000713.1:0-8033 GCA_034667945.1 Acidimicrobiia bacterium
CATGGAGCACCACGTCTGGGCAGTGTGGGACTTCATGAGCCTGCTGACCAGACTGCAGCGTGATCTCACCTGTGTGGAGGTCCCGTGGGTGCCGCGCCCGGTCGATGCGGCCGCCCAGCGGCTCATCAACGAGATCAAGCTGGGCGAAGAGTCAGACACGCATCCCGACGGCGGCTGGACAAGCCATTTCTCGCTGTACCTGGCGGCCATGGAGGAGGTCGGGGCGGATACGGGCCCGGTGCGGCGGGCCGTCGCCGGCCTGGCATCCGGGGCCGTCGACCCCACCCGCACGTCGCCCGGAGACCTGCTCGGCCGGTGCGGCGCTCCCCAGGGGGCCAGCGAGTTCGTGGCCTCCACCTTTGCGGTCGTCGTGCGAGGCTCGACGCTCGAGGTCGCCGCAGCCTTCGCGCTGGGGCGCGAGCAGCTCATCCCCGAGATGTTCACGCACCTCGTGCAAGGCAGCGACGGTCGGCTGCTCATCGAGTACCTCGAGCGCCATGTCGAGCTCGACCAGGGTGAGCACGGGCCGCTGTCCCATCGGCTGGTCGAGCACCTCGCCGGAAACGATCCGGCGAACTGGCAGCTCGTCGAACATGCCGCCGACCGGGCGATCGGCGCCCGACTCCGCTTGTGGGACTCGGTGGTGGCCGCCCTCGAGCCGGCGCGCGTCACGGGCTGAGCGGTAGGCCGGTCGGTTCCGCCTCTCCCCGGTTCGGCCTCTCCCCGGTTCGGCCAGTCGCATCGCTCGGGCGGCTCGTTTCGTCGGAGGCCTGCTTCTCCGGCGTCCGAGCCATGCACCGTCCGCCGGTACCCTCACTGGCCATGGGTCGGACGCCCGTGCCGTTGTGGTGGGAAGCGATCGGCGAACGGGACGCGCCCGGCACTGTCGTGCTGGTGCCCGACGCCCAGCGACCGGCCGCGTATTGGCCGGACACGATGCTCGACGGGCTGTGCGATGCCGGCTGGCGGGTTGTTCGCCTCGACCTCCGGGATCAAGGCCGATCGCCGTGGACCGGCGGCGAGGACCGCTACAGCCTCGAGGAGCTGGCTGGCGATGTGGCGGCCGTGTGCCAGCAGGCCGCGCCCGGCCAGCGGTGCCATCTGCTGGGGCACGGACTCGGCGGCAGCGTGGCGCTGCACCTGGCCATCGAAGCTTCCGTGGACGGGGCTGCGTCCGGTGGCCCATGGCCCGCCGTCTCAGCCGTGACCGTCTCGGGCGGAACGGGGTGGTTCGCCGATCCAACGCTGCCCGGTCCCGGGGAACCGGTGGCGGTCGGTTTGATGTGGCGAACCCGGATGGGGGAGGGCGAGGCCGATCGGCTTGCCCGGGCGATCGCTCGCGAGCTGCGGGTGCTCATGTCGGAGGGTGACGATGTCGGCGGCGCGGCGGCGGTGGCCGAAGTCGAGCACTGGCTGGCCTGGGGGTTCAATCCGCGGGACGGGCACCGCCGGGCCTGGTTGGAAGCTCCGAATCGCTGGTCAGCCCTCGGGGGTTTGCGAGTCCCGCTCACCGCGGTGCACGGCGGTGCCGACCCGTTGGTGCCGCTGGCGCACGCGGTCCGGCTGGCGGCCACCGTACCCGGCGCCCAACTGGTCGAGGTCGAAGACGGCGGCCACGCCCTGACCGGCCCTCATGTTGGCGCGTTGTTGGCGGCGGTGGGCGCAGTGGAGCCGGTTGGGCTCAGCCCTGCCAGCCCGCCCAAAGCCGGTCGACCTGGTCGCTGAGGCTGGCCAGGTCGCCGCTGTTGTCGACGATGTGATCGGCGACCGCCCGTCGGGTGTCGTCGTCGACCTGGGCCCGCACCCGGGCCAGCGCATCCTCCCGGCTCATGCCCCGCTGCGTCGAAAGCCGTTCGAGCCGCACCTCCAAGGGCGCCTCCACCAGAACGACCTCCTGATAGCCGCCCTCGGGGCCCTCGCCCCACCGGCCCAGCTTGGGATACTCGACAAGCACCGCGACATCGAGCACGGCGATCGTGCCGGCCGGAAGTGCGGAGACCCGCTCGGCCATCACGCGATTGGCAGCCGGGTGGCTGATGGCCGTGAGATCGGCCAGGGCGTTCGGGTCGGCGAAGACGACCGCGGCCAGAGCCGCCCTATCGAGGACGCCTTCAGTGGTGACGAGGTGGTCGCCGAAGCGGTCGAGCACCGCCTGGTGCGCGGGGCCACCCGGTTCGATGACCTTGCGGCACACCAGGTCGACATCGACGATGTCCGCACCTCGCTCGGCCAGCAGACCGGCCACGGTGGACTTGCCGACGCCGATGCCGCCGGTGAGACCGATGATCCTGGGGGCCGTCATGCCGGGAGTGGGTCGACGCCCGCAGGCAGCTGCACCTCGAACGTGTTGAGCACGGCCGAGACGGCGCCGTAGAAGCCGACCAAGGCGGTGAGCTCGAAGACCTGCTGCTCGCCGAACCGATCGGTGGCGTCGCGGTAGGTGCCCTCGCTGACGTGGTGGTTCTCCACGATCTCGCGGGCGAAACGATGGACCAGCGCCTCCTCCGGATCGGTGAAGGCGGGTGGTTTGCGGTGCGCGATGGCGTCGACGATGTCGGGGGAGACGCCGGCCGCCAGCGCCATGCGGGAGTGGGCGTACCACTCGAACTGGGCGGACCAGTGCCGGGCCACGACGATGACTGCCAACTCGAGGAGGTTCTTCGGCAATGTGGTGTCGAAGCGGAGGGCCTCGCCGAGATCGGACAGGCGGGTGCCCACCTTGGGGGCTCGCAGGTAGGCGTTGAAGGGGCCGACCAGCGAGCCGTCCTCGGCGGTGAGCCCGCTCGGCCGTCCCGGGGCCGCGGCACGCCGACCGTGGAGAATGGCGTCGTAGAGCGACCGCTGCTCAGCATCGAGTTGGTCGGGCGTGAGGCTGGAAAATCGGCTCATCGGGATCCTTCGGCGAGTGGGTTTGGGCGCCGGACTCAGCGGGCGGCGTTGGCGTGGAGGGCGGCGTTCAGGCCGGTCCAGGTGTTGCCGGCGCGAGGCACAGCTTCGATGCGCCCGGTGACGCCGTGCCGCCGGTACAGCAACCCAGAGGCGCCGGAAAGCTCCTTGCCCTTGGCCACCTGTCCGTCCGGCAAGGTGACCAGGGTGCCAGCGGTGACATAGAGGCCGGCTTCGATGATGCAGTCGTCGCCGAGCGAGATGCCGATGCCGGCGTTGGCGCCGATGAGGCAGCGCTCACCGACGGTGATGACCTCTTTGCCGCCACCGGAGAGCGTCCCCATGATCGAGGCGCCGCCGCCAATGTCGGAGTTGGCGCCGACCACGACCCCGGCGGAGATGCGCCCCTCGACCATCGAGGCACCGAGGGTGCCTGCGTTGAAGTTGCAGAAGCCCTCGTGCATCACGGTGGTGCCCGAGGCCAGGTGGGCGCCGAGGCGAACCCGGTCTGCGTCGGCGATGCGCACTCCGGAGGGGAGCACGTAGTCGATCATCCGGGGGAACTTGTCGACGCTGTGGGCGTAGACCGGGCGGCCGGCTGCCATGAGCCGCACGCGGGTGGTGTCGAAATCGTCGGCGTCGCAGGGCCCCTGGTTTGTCCAGACGACGTTGTGCAACAGGCCGAAGATGCCGTCGAGGTTGAGCGAGTGAGGGGCGGCGAGCCTGGAAGAGAGCAGGTGGAGCCGCAGGTAGACGTCGGCGGCATCGATCGGCGGCTTGTCCAGGTCTTCGATGACGACCGAGACCATGGCGGTGCGGACGCGCCGGGCCTCGTCGACGGCGGGGGCGGGCAACGCCGGAAGCTGCGCCAGGCGCACGGCCTGGGCTTCGTCGCCGCCGGAGAGCACGTAGGTCCCGGCGCTGGTGAAGGCGGGACCAAAGGCGGGCTCGGACTGTTGGTTGTCGTCCAGGGACCAACCGCCTCGGCGATAGCTCAGGAAGCGAACGTCGAGGATGGCCGGTTCGTCGGGGTCGGGGTCGGCGTGGGTGTCGGGGGAGGGGTCGGCGGCGGCGCCAGCCGGGCCGCCGGCCAGGGAGAACGTGGCCAAACCCAGCCCTACTGCACCGTTGTTCATGCCGGTGGAGCGTAGTCGGCGGGCTTTTCGGGCTTCGAACGAGGGGAGTGGGGCCACCAGGGCCCGGCCACCGCCCGGTTCGGCGGTAAGGGAGCAGACCACAGAGTGTGCGGGTCCGCCCGCCCTACGCGTTTCATCACACTCACCTGCGCCCCATCGAATTAGGCGCGTCGTTCGTCGAATCGACATCGAATCGGTGGCCTAGAGGGCGAAAAAGTTGGGTACACGTCCGCTCAAGAAACTTTCTTTAAGTCAGCCGGAGATCTTCAAATAAGAGCGGTCGGATGGACGTTGGGCGAGAGCCGGCAAAGCCCCGTTCACCTGCCCCTTCAACCCCTCGGCTCGCTCCCTCGGGGTACCGAACGGTAGCTTGACGCTTCAGTCAAGTAGTTCTCTCGGAGGTTTCCCCATGGCTCGCATGCGTTTCGGCGTCTTCGTTGCACCCCACCACCCGGTGGGGGAGCATCCGACGCTGCAGTTCGAGCGCGACCTCCAATTCGCCGAGCAGGTGGACGAGCTGGGCTTCGACGAGATCTGGGTGGGCGAGCACCACTCCGGCGGTTGGGAGACCATCGGCCACCCCGAGATGTTCCTGGCCGCCGCCGCCCAGCGCACTCATCGCATCAAGCTCGGTACCGGCGTGACCAGCCTGCCGTACCACCACCCCTACAACGTCGCCGGTCGCATCGCCTTCCTCGACCATCTGTCCCGCGGCCGCGCCATCCTCGGCACCGGTCCCGGCGCACTTCCGTCCGATGCCCGTACCTTCGGCATCGACCCGGTCTGCCTCCGTGACCGCCAGGACGAGGCCCTGTCGGCCATCATCCCCCTGCTACGGGGCGACGAGCCCGTGACGGTCTCCACCGATTGGTTCGAGCTCAAGGAGGGCTACCTCCAGGTCAAGCCGGTGCAGGAGAACCTCGAGGTGGTGGCGGCCGTCTCCATCTCACCCTCGGGTATGAAGCTCGCCGGCAAGTACGGGCTCGGTGTCATTTCCGTGGCCTCCTACTCCGAGGAGGGCCTGGCCGCCCTCCCGACGCAGTGGAGCTGGGCCGAGACCTACGGCCAGGAGTTCGGCAACGCCGTCAGCCGGGACAACTGGCGGGTGATGATGCCCTTCCACATCGCCGAGGACCGGGAGACGGCCTTCAACGAGATCTACGACGGCCTCCTCCACTGGCACAATGGCTACAACGTCGACACTCTCGCCCGCCCGGGCTCCGAGCGGGCGGACGACCCGAAGGGCTTCGCTCACCGCATGGTCGAGCGCGGCGGCGCCATCGTCGGCACCCCCGACGACGCCGTCGAGGCCATCGCCCACCTGCAGGAGCTGTCCGGCGGGTTCGGCACGCTGGTCGGCTTCGTACACGACTGGGCCAATCCAGACGCCATGCGGCGCAGCTACGACATGTTCGCCCGCTACGTCATTCCCCGGGTGCAGGGTCTGCTCCGCCCGGTCGAGACGTCGGCCGCCATGCTGCAGTCCAACAACAAAGAGCTCATGGAGCAGGCCGGCCAGGGGATCTTGAAGGCGATTCGCGAGCACAACAAGACGCATCCCCGGGCTGCGAAGTCCTGAGGAGCGTGAAGTCCTGGGCAGCGTGAAGTCCTGGGCAGCGTGAAGTCCTGAGGAGGCCGACTGATCGCGGGTGGGTTCGGACGAAGGGGAGCGCCCACCCGCCCCTCAAGCAGCGCGCCCCCGTGGCACCGGGCCGGGCCCCGTTGGCGCGATGAGCGCCGCCTCCATCTCGAGCTCCGCGGCCCGTCGTCGGTAGGCGATGGCCAGCGGCGGCAGCGCGCTCTCGGAGATGCGGCGGAGGCGGGCGGCCCGGGAACGGAGCGTGCGGCTGCGATGGGTGTTCATCAGCTTCTCCTATCGGCGTGCTGATCGACCGTGATGAGTGTCGTCATCGAGATCGATGCCGGATCGCCGCTAACGGATACTGCGGTGGGGTGACGATCTCGTGCCGCTTCACGCCGGCGCTTCGCGGTAGGCGCCGCACCTTCGCGCCGCGCCGCGCCCTTCGCCGCCCGCCAGGCAGCAGCGCAGTGGGACCCGCCCGTGGCCGGTGTGCCACGATCCGGTCCATGGACTTCGAGCTCTCCGACGAACAGGCTGCCTTCCGCGACACGCTGCGCCGCTTCGCGGACCGGGCCATCAAGCCGGTGGCCAGGGAATGGGAGCAGTCGGGCCGCTACCCGACCGAGATCGTCGAGGAGATGAAGGCTCTCGGCCTTTTCGGCATCACCATTCCGGAGGCCTACGGCGGGCTCGGGCTCGACCTTGTCTCCCTCGCCCTGGTCTTCGAGGAGATCTCCCGGGCATGGATGGGCATTGCCGGCATCCTGGGCAGTCACACGCTGGCCTCGGCCATGATTGCCAAGCAGGGCACCGAGGAGCAGAAGCAGCGGTACCTGCCGGAGCTGGCGACCGGAGAGCGGCGCACCGGTATCGCCCTGACCGAGGCCGGCGCCGGTTCGGACCTCCAGGGCATTCAGACCCGGGCGTGGCGCGACGGCGACGAATGGGTGATCCGGGGAACCAAGTACTGGATCACCAACGCCCGCTACGCCGACCCCCTGCCGGTGCTCGTCAAGACCGACCCTGAGGCCTCGCCCCGTCACCGCGGCATGTCTGTCTTCCTCGTGCCCGCCGATGTGGCCGGTTTCACCGTGCAGCGCGATCTGCCCAAGCTCGGTTACAAGGGCACCGAGAGCTGCGAAGTGGTGCTCGACGATGTGCGCGTCCCGGCAGATTCGTTGCTCGGCGGCGTCGAGGGACGCGGGATGCAGCAGGTGCTCGGCGCCCTGCAGTACGGGCGCATCAACATTGCTGCTCGCTCGGTAGGCGTGTCGCAGCGGGCCTATGAGGAGGCCCTGTCCTACAGCCAGCTGCGCCAGGCTTTCGGGCAGCCCATCAGCGGATTCCAGGCGGTGCAGCTCAAATTGGCCGACATGCACACCGAGATCCAGGCGGCCCGTCTGCTCACCTGGTGGGCGGCCGATCGGGCGTACCGCCAGGATCGCTCAGACCTCGAGACCGGTATGGCCAAGCTGTTCGCCTCCGAGGTGGCTCTGCGGACCACGCTCGAGTCGATGCGCATCCACGGCGGCGCCGGTTATTCGACCGAGATGGAGATCGAGCGGCTGTACCGGGATGCTCCACTGCTGGCCATCGGCGAGGGCACCAACGACATCCTCCGAACGGTCATCGCCCGAAACCTGCTGTCCGAGGCCTGAGGCACGGGGCCGCCGGCTGTCACCAATCCGCCAGCCGGCGGAACAGGCTCAGCGCCGAGTCCTGGTGGGCGCGGCGCACGGCCGGGTTGGCGAGGCGCCGATCGGGGATGCGGTCAGCGCGTTCGACCGCGTCGGCCGCCGACGACGCGCTCCGGACCGCCTGCTCCAGGGCGTCCAGATAGCGACGGTCGTCGTCCAGCCGCGCCAAGAACCCGGCCCGGTCCGTAGGTGCGCCGTGGCCGGGAATCACCAGGGTGACCGGCTGGAGGTGGGCGATGCAGTCGAGTCCGGCCCGGTACGCCGGCAGGCCGTCCGGGCCGGCGTACTCGCGGGCGTGGGTGTCCGCACCGACCTCTTCCGACCAGTGCGGGAAGGGGACGTCGACGTCGGAGACCAGGTCGCCGGCCACCAGCAGGCCAAGCTCCGGCAGATGCAGCGTCCCATGTCCGGGCAGATGAGCAGCTGTCTCGATGAGCAGCGCCGCCGGTCCCGTCCACGGCACCTCGGCCCCGTCGGCCAAAGCCTCGCCCAGGGCCAACAGCTGGTCGTCGTCATGGCCTTCCGCGTGCGCGTCCACCTCCGTCAACACCTCTGCCCGACGGCCCGCCAGGTAGGCGGCTGTCCCCGCCGTCACGAACCTCGGCACCAGCTCGCCCAGCTCGCGGCACCACAGAACATGGTCCCAATGGGCGTGGGTGTGCACGGCCGCGGTGGGAGCCGGTAGCCCCGCGGCCACGGCCCGCAACTCGTCGAGGTGCACGCCCGGATCGA
>JAXDQG010000714.1:0-2613 GCA_034667945.1 Acidimicrobiia bacterium
CTCCAGCTTGCGGGCCTTGTTGCCGCCGCCGGCCAACCCCGTGAGGTCGTCGCGCTTCACCCACAGGCGCCCGGGCTGAAGACCGAGCGCAGCGCCCAGGCGATCGGCGGGCTGGAGCGGAGTGCCGGTGGCCGCGAAGGAGACGGTCGGCCTCGGAGCGCCCATGGCGCTGGAGCTTACGCCCGCTCCCCCGCGGCACCGGCGGGCATGCTACGAGCCATGCGGATCGCCTGTTTCGGGTCACTCAACATCGACCTCGCCGTGCGGCTCCCCCACCTTCCCGCCCCCGATGAGACGGTGCTGGCGAGCGGCCTGTCCGAGCACCTCGGGGGTAAAGGCGCCAACCAGGCGACCGCGGCGGCCCGGCTCGACGCCATCGTCGCCATGGTCGGCGCTGTCGGCACCGACGCCCACGGCGACACCCTGCTCGCCGGGCTCGAGCGCAATGGCGTGGACCACCGCCACGTCGAACGGCGTGACGGGCCCAGCGGAACCGCCCTGATCAACGTGGCGGACGACGGCCGGGTGACCATCGTCGTTGTGCCGGGCGCCAACGGCCTCGTCGGGCCCGAAACCGCCGAGCGAGCGGTCGAGACGCTCCGAGCCTGTGATGTCTTGCTGCTGCAGGGCGAGGTGCCGGTGCAGGCCAGCGTGCGGGCCGCGGAGCTGGCTCGAGCCGGCGGCGCCATCGTCGTGGCCAACCCGGCGCCGGTCGGGCCGGACAGCAGTCGGTTGATCAAGGAAGCATCACTGATCGTGCTCAACGAGGGAGAGGCGGCAGCACTCGGCCTGTCACCCTCATCGTCGGTCGTGGTGACCCTCGGATCTGCCGGGGCGTTGGTCGGCGATCGGCACGTGCCGGCGTTCCCCGCCCCCGCAGTGGTCGACGCAACCGGCGCCGGGGACGCGTTCTGCGGCGCGCTCGCGGTCGCCCTGGCTCGGGGGACCACCCTGGAAGACGCCGTGCGACAAGGCTGCGCCGCCGGGTCATGGGCGGTACGCCATCTCGGCGCTGAACCGTCCTTGCCGACATGCGCCCAGCTCGATTCGGTCCTCGCCGGGGGGTGACCGCGCAGGTCCCCGCGCCCCACAAGCGGGTCGCGTCCTCGCGGCAGCCGGCGGAGGTGGGCGCCTACGCTGCGGTCGAGAGGCTGCGCGGATGTCATCGGAAGGGATTCGCCAGCTCGGACGGCTCGGGAACCGCGGAGGGCACGAATGGGAATCTCTGGAATCGACCACGTGGCCTTTCCCACCGAGGACATGGAGCGGTTCCTGTCCTTCTACAAGGCGTTGGGCTTCGGCGTGGAGCACGAGCAGTCGTGGCGTGAAGGACGGTCACCGGTCGTGGCCATCACCTGCGGCGACACCAAGCTCAACATCCATCCGCCGGGCCTGGCCGAGAAGATCACCTTGCGGGGGCCGACGGCCCAGCCCGGGTGCGCAGATCTGTGCTTCGTGTGGGACGAGGGCCTGGACGCACTGCTGGCCACGCTCCAGCGCGGCAACATTCCGGTCGAGGAGGGCCCGGTGAAGCGCATCGGCGGCCGGGGCGCCGGAACTGCCCGAGGCATGAGCGTCTACATCCGAGATCCGGACCGGAACCTGCTCGAGTTCATCTGCTACTGAACGTTCAGGGCCACAGCGTCGCTCTGGCGCCGCTGAGCGTCACGACCCTTCGCCGTAGAGGTGCTTCGCCATTGCGGGGCCGACCATTGCCGGCTGCTCGACGTGCGAATGGTGACCTGCTCCGGGCACCTGCAGCTGTGGGAGGTCGGGTCGCAATTGCGCCAGGCGGGCCGCGATCGACGCCTCCCAATAGGCACTCGCCCCGCCATAGACGAAGAGGATGCGAGGCCGCAGCGCCCGGACCTCTGCGGCATCCAACTCGAACTCCGAGAGCGCCTTCACGTGTGGAGCGACCAGGCAGGCGCGGGAACCGAGGCGCTCCACCACCCGCTGTCGGACGGCGGGGGGCTCCGGTCCGCTGGAGACGAAGTCGAGCAGCCCGTCGAGGGCGGAGAGGTGATCCCCCGCTGCGCCGGCCTCGATGATGGTGGCGAGATCTCCGTGCACCCGTTCCCGCATCGGGCCGTCGAGCAAGGACAGCAACGTCGGCTCGATGAGGACCATCCGGCCCACCCGGTCGGGCTCTGCGAGAGCCAGGCCTACGGCCGTGGTGCCCCCGGTGGAGTGTCCCACCAGGTCGAACCGTCCGATGCCCTCCGCGTCCAGCACGGCACGCAGATCGCTCACCTCGGTGCTGATGATGCTGTAGTCGTCGGGCAACGAGGGCGGCGCCTCACCGTCGTGGCCACGCATGATCGGCGAGATCAGCCGACGGTGGTCAGCCCCGCGGGCGCCGGTGAAGTGCCCGCCCGACTCGAGGAACGGATGCAGCTGACGGAACGTGGAGGGACTCGACAACGTGCCGTGGAGGAAGACCACCGGAGGTCCCTCGCCGGCAATCCGGTACCGCAGCAAGCAGCCATCGGCACCGCGAGCGGAGCGCACGAGTTCTTCCACTGATCCCCCCGGGTGTGGTCTCCAGCTTCCAGCCTTGGGTGGCATTCTGGCGGAGAGGCAACCTGGCGCACAGGCGATCCGGCGGACAGG
>JAXDQG010000715.1:0-7610 GCA_034667945.1 Acidimicrobiia bacterium
GGCTTCGAGCCGGCATCTGGGGGCGCGGACCGAAGCGCCCCCGCAACATCTATCGGCGTCCGGCATATCGGAGGCACGCTCCGATGGTGCACGTCTAGTGTCTGGCCGCCGGCGGCCTGAGGGGCGGTTGCCGAACGGAGGGCTCCATGGCGCAAGGTCCGCCCGACATCCCGCCAGCCGTGCGCGCGCCGCGAGACACCACCGCCAGCGAGCGGGCATTGTGGGCCGTCGTGCTTGTCGGCCTGGCCATTTTGGCCGTGGCCGGGCCGTACAAGATGGTGACCCACGACAACAAGAAGGGCGGCGGTAGTTCGGCCGGCTCGGTTGTACGCATGGCGGGACTCCGCTTCTCGCCGTCGAACCTGGTGGTGGCGCCCGGCGCCAAGGTGACCTTCGTCAACGACGACGTCGCGCCGCACACCATCACCGCCCGCAATGGCTCGGTCGAGTCCGGCACGCTGAAGCCGGGAACCGGCACGTTCCAGCTCACCGTGGATGGGCGGCTGGACTACGTCTGCAGCATCCATCCCTCCATGACGGGCAAGATCGAGATCTCGGGGTGACGGGATGGATGCGGTCCGCTTCCTCAACGACGTGACCGGTGGGCATCTCCTGGCCTGGAAGGTCGTGGCCGCCAGCCTGACCTTGATGCTCGCCGGTCTGCAGGTGGCCATGGCCGCCCAGTTCTGGGGAGCCGGCGTGCTTCCTATCTCCGGCCGGGTGGCTGTAGGCGTTCATCGCTGGAATGGGCGGGTGTTGCTGGTGCTCGCGTCGCTGGTCGCCTTCGCCTGCCTGGTCGGTCCGGCCGGGCCGACGTCGCCCACGCGGATCCTGCTGCATTCCCTGTTCGGCACGGTCCTTTTCGTGGTGCTCATCGGCAAGTTGGCGCTTTTGAAATTCAGCCGGAACGGGCAGCAGTGGCTGCCGGCTACGGGGGTCGTGCTGTTCCTGACGTTCATGGCCATCTGGGCCACGAGCGTCGCCGACTACGTCTCCGGGAGGTGAGGATGGTGCGCGCCCTGAGGTTGTTGATTTCCGGGCTGTTGCTGCTGGTCGCCGGTGTGCTGATACCCGTCGCTCCGGCTGGGGGAGCCCCCGCGCAAGTCACGCCGCTCCCGCGGCTCGCAGACACGCCCACCGCGGTCGCACAGGGCTCCAATGCCCAAGGCGTCACCATCGTCGATTTCGATTTCGACGCCCGAAAGCTGACTGTGCCCGTCGGCACCACCGTCACCTGGTCCAACACCGGTGCCCGTCCCCATACCGCCACTGATCGGGGCGGCACCTTCGACACCCAGCCGATCGCCCCCGGCGCACAGGCCTCGGTGAATCTCACCGTGCCGGGCACCTACTTCTACTTCTGCCGGATCAATCCCTCGAAGATGAACGGCACCGTCGAGGTGCAGCCCACGCCGGCCGACGCCAGGGTCGTGCGTATCCAGGCTGTCGACGACGCCAACATCGCGGGAGAGAGCCTGCGATTCGATCCGCCCAACGTCACCGTGAAGGCGGGCAGCACAGTGCTCGTGGCCAACGCCGGAGGAAAGCCGCACACCCTCACCGCCGATGACAGCTCCTTCACGACCGGGGTGATCTCGCCCGGTCCCGAGGGTGGCCGTTTCGCGGGCACCAACGCCTTGGTCACACTGGTCAAATCGGGCTCGTTCACCTTCCACTGCGAGATTCATCCGCAGGCGATGACCGGAAAGATCACCGTGGTCGGTGAGCCGGCGGGCGCACCACCGACATCGGCCGCCGCCAGCACCGTACCGGCCACGGCCGCCGTGGCGGCCGAGGACTTTCGCTTTCGAGAACCCCAGGTCTCGGTGCATGCCGGCGGTCAGGTGACCTTCACCAATCGAGGGCAGGCACCTCACACGGCGACCTTCGACGACGTGCAAGGCCTCGACACGGGCAGCATCGCACCCGGCGGCTCGGCAGCCTTGAAGGCGCCTGACAAGCCGGGCAACTACAGCTACAAGTGCACCATTCACCCGGCATCGATGCGCGGTGTGCTCGTCGTCCTGGCCGACACGACACCAGATCCGATCCGCAACGTGAGCACCACCACGGCGGCACCGCCCCCTCCATCCGGGCAAGCAGCCGGTACGGCCACGACCGCCAAACCTCCGGCGGTGACCCAGGCAGCGAAGGCTTCCGGAGCCGTATCGACCTGGGTGCTCGTGACGGCGGTGATCGGCTCACTGCTGGCCGGTGCCGGCATCACGGCGCTGGTGCGGCGCCGGCCGCCAATGGCGTGAACAACGCGTGGAAGAAGCAACTGGGCGCGTAAAGAAGGCGCAAAAAGCGGTGACGGCCCGCTGGCATCGTGCATACCGTCGGACCCGATGGAGACCGAGGCAAGGCGCACGTGGATGGCATTGGCCGCAGGGCTCGCTTTGCCGTTCGTCGTCGCCGTCGCCTTGGTGCCATTCCGGCAAAAGATCGACAACGCCAACGTCGCTTTGATCCTCTGCGCCGCCGTGGTATTGGTATCCGCCTTGGGGCGTAGATCGGCCGCTATGGCAACGGCTGTCTCCGCAGCGATCTGGTTCGACTTCTTTCACACCCGGCCGTTCGAGTCGTTCACCATCAACTCCCGCGACGACGTGGTCACCGCCGGAGTGCTCTTGGCGGTCGGCCTCCTGGTTGGTGAACTGGCCGTGCGCGGCCGGCGTCATCGCGAAGCCGCCACCGAAAGCAGCAATGAGCTGGCGTTGATCCACTCCGTCGCCGAGTTGGTATCGGCGGGCGAGTCGGCCGACTATGTCGTCCTTGTCGTCGCCACCCAACTCCGTGAGCTGCTGGCTCTGCGCGATTGCCGATTCGAGCGCCCACCCGGCTCGCGACAGATGGCTCGCATAGAGCGCTCTGGCGACGTCGTCATCGGCGAGCTGCGCTGGGGAGTGCAGGCCATGGGCTTCCCCGGACGCGAGGTGGAACTGCCGGTAATTGCCCGCGGCGAGACCGTGGGCCGTTTCGTGCTCATACCGACGCCAGGGGAGCCGGTGTCCTTCGATCGCAGGGTCGTAGCTGTCGCTTTGGCCGACCAAGTCGGCGCGGCGCTCGCGTCGTCATCGGGAGCGCACTGCTAGGCGGGCGGCCAGGCGCGGCCGCCCGAACATCTCTAAAGAGAGAGCCGACATCGCTAAAGAGAAAGGAGCGGGCGTGCCTGACGTCCTCTTCGTTGCGGTGATCGTGGTGTTCTTCGCCCTGGTCACCCTTTTCGTGCGGGTGTGCGACCGCATCATCGGACCTGACGAGGAACTCGTCTCCGTCGGTGGTGTCGCACCCGAGCAGCCAGCAGAATCGAAGTTGGCGGCATGACCGGTGATGATGTGGTGGGACTGATCATCGCGGCGCTGCTCTTCGGGTACCTGGTCGCGGCCTTGATCATCCCGGAGAAGCTCTGATGAGCGCCGCAGGTTGGTTGCAGCTGATCTTGTTGATCGCTGCGCTCTTCGTGTCGACCCCGCTGCTCGGGGGTTACATGGCGAAGGTGTATGACCCCTCGCTGGGCAAGCCCAAGGGGGACCGCTTCTTCTCGGCCGTCGAACGCCGTATCTATCGTCTCTGTGGCATCAACCCCGATCGTGAGCAGCGCTGGACCATCTACGCGCTCTCGCTGCTGGCGTTCAGCATGGTTTCGGTGCTGATTCTCTATGTCCAGCTTCGTCTGCAAAATCACCTGCCTCTCAATCCCGACAACTACAAAGCTGTCGAGCCGAAGCTGGCGTTCAACACCGCCGTCAGCTTCCTGACCAACACGAACTGGCAGGCCTATGGCGACGGCGTGATGAGTCACTTCAGCCAGATGACGGGCTTGGCCTTCCACAACTTCGTATCGGCCGCGGCCGGCGCAGCGGTGGCGGTTGCGCTGATTCGTGGGTTGGTGCGCCGGCGGTCGGCGACCATCGGGAACTTCTGGGTGGACATGATCCGGACCTGCATCCGCATCCTGCTACCGCTTGCCTTCGTCGCCGCGCTGATCTTGATGAGCCAAGGTGTCATCGACAACTTCCATGCCTCGCGCACCGTGACCACGGTGAGCGGACAGGTGCAGTCGATTCCCGGTGGACCGCTGGCCAGTCAGGAATCCATCAAGGAAGGTGGCCAGAACGGCGGCGGTTTCTTCGGGACCAACTCGGCGCATCCGTTCGAAAACCCCAATGCCATCACCAACTTCCTCCAGATCTGGTTGATGCTGGGCATTCCGTTCGCGTTGACGTACACGTTCGGCAAGATGGCCCGAGACCGCAGGCAGGGCTGGGTCGTCTTCGGGGCGATGATGGCGTTGTGGCTGGTCATGTTACTGGTCATCACGCCGCTGGAAGCCCGCGGTAACCCTCATCTGACAGCAGCTGGGGCCAGTCAGCAGACCACCGCATCGCAGCCCGGCGGCAACATGGAAGGCAAAGAGAGCCGCTTTGGACCAGTGTCCTGTGGCCAGTACGCGGCTTCGACCACGAGCACGTCAGACGGCGCCGTGAACTGCATGCATGACAGCTTCGTGCCGCTGGCTGGCGGCGGCGCGTTGGTGAACATGATGTACGGGGAGGTGTCACCCGGCGGTACCGGCTCAGGCCTGTACGCCATGTTGATCTTCGCCTTGCTGGCGGTCTTCATTGCCGGGCTCATGGTGGGTCGAACACCGGAGTATTTGGGCAAGAAGATCCAGGGGAGTGAGATGAAGTTGGCCGTCATCTACATCCTCTTCCCGGCCGTGCTCATTCTCACGTTCGCCGGCGCATCAGTAGTACTGCACAGCGCTCTGGCGTCCCGCGCCAACGATGGCCCCCATGGTTTGAGCGAAATCGTGTACGCCTTCACGTCCGCGTTCAACAACAACGGCTCCGCCTTCGGCGGTCTTTCGGTCAACACGCAGTGGTACGACACGACGCTGGGCATCGTCATGCTGTTCGGCCGATTGGCCACGATGATCCCGGTGTTGGCCATCGCCGGTTCGCTGGGCCGCAAGCAGCACGTTCCGGCCACCGCCGGCACGTTCCCCACGGGCACAGCCTTGTTCGGCGGGTTGCTGCTGGGCGTCGTCATCATCGTCGTCGGTCTGACCTACTTCCCCGTTGTCTCGCTCGGCCCCGTCGTCGAGCACCTCGTAGGGCATTTCTGAGGAGGGTCTGCCTTGACGTCACCCCAGCAAACCCAGGATCGCTCTGCCCTCGTTCCGCCGCCCGAGACCCGCCCCCCGAAGGTGAGGACACGCTCGGCGCGCTCGATGTTCGACCCCGCCATCGTGCGGCGGGCCATCGTCGACTCATTTCGAAAGCTCAACCCGCTCACGCAGGCCCGTAATCCGGTCATGTTCGTCGTGTTGGTAGGCAGCTTCTGGACGACCGTGCTGTTCTTCACGAACCTGCCCCACGGCAAGGCGGCCGACAATGTGTTCGTCGGCTTGGTGGCCATCTGGCTGTGGTTCACGGTGCTTTTTGCCAACTTCGCCGAGGCGGTTGCCGAAGGCCGGGGCAAAGCGCAGGCCGACACCCTGCGCAAAACCCGCTCGGACACCGTTGCCTTCGTGCTGCAGCCCGACGGAACCGCCAAAGAGACCCCATCGGCCTCGCTCCAAATCGGCGATCGGTGCGTGGTCGAACCGGGACAGTTGATTCCCGGGGACGGTGACGTCGTGGAGGGCATCGCGGCGGTCGATGAGTCGGCAATCACGGGTGAATCCGCTCCGGTCATTCGCGAATCAGGTGGAGACCGCTCGGCCGTGACCGGTGGCACCCGGGTGCTTTCGGACCGCATCGTCGTGCAGATCTCGACCAAGCCGGGCCAGAGCTTCATCGACCGGATGATCGCCCTGGTGGAAGGAGCCAGCCGGCAGAAGACCCCCAACGAGATCGCCCTCAACATCCTGCTGGCCGGCATGACGATCATCTTCCTGCTGGCCGTGGTCACCTTGCAGCCGTTCGCCATCTACTCCAACGCCAGGCAAACCACCACCGTTCTCGTCGCCCTCTTGGTCTGCTTGATCCCCACCACGATCGGCGCGTTGTTGTCCGCCATCGGCATCGCCGGTATGGACCGGTTGGTGCAGCGCAATGTGTTGGCCATGTCCGGCCGGGCCGTCGAGGCGGCCGGTGACGTCTCCACGTTGCTCTTGGACAAGACCGGCACCATCACCTACGGCAACCGCATGGCCTCGGAGTTCCTACCGGTGGGAGGAGTCAGCGAGGCACGGTTGGCCGAGGTCGTGCTGCTCTCATCACTCGCGGATGAGACGCCGGAAGGCCGCTCGATCGTCGCTCTTGCGGCTGACCGCTACGGTCTGCAGCCGCGGGATCTTCCCGGCGCGGAGCTCGTGCCGTTCACTGCCCAGACCCGCATGTCCGGCATCGAATGGCAGGGCCGATCCATTCGCAAGGGCGCCGCCGACTCCGTGCGCAAATGGGTCGAGGAGTTGTCCGGCAGCGTTCCCGCCGATCTGGCACCCATCGTCGAGAGCATCGCCGTCAACGGAGGTACCCCTCTCGTCGTGGCCGAAGGTCGGAGCGTGCTGGGTGTCATCCACCTGAAGGACACCATCAAGGCCGGCATGGTGGAACGCTTCGCCGAGATGCGGGTGATGGGCATTCGCACGGTGATGATCACCGGTGACAACCCGCTGACCGCCGCAGCCATTGCCCGGGAAGCCGGTGTGGACGACTTTCTCGCCGAGGCCACTCCCGAGGACAAGATGGCCCGCATCAAAGCCGAACAGGCTGGCGGAAACCTGGTCGCCATGACCGGTGACGGCACCAACGACGCGCCGGCGTTGGCCCAGGCAGACGTGGGCGTGGCCATGAACACCGGCACCCAGGCGGCCAAAGAGGCCGGCAACATGGTCGACCTCGACTCCAACCCGACCAAGCTGCTCGAGATCGTCGAGATCGGCAAGCAGCTGCTGATCACCCGGGGCTCGCTCACCACCTTTTCCATCGCCAATGACGTCGCGAAGTACTTCGCCATCATCCCGGCCATGTTCCAGGGTGTGTTCCCGGAGTTGCGGACCGTGAACGTCATGAAGCTCGACAACCCGCACTCGGCCATTCTCTCGGCGGTCATCTTCAATGCGCTGATCATCGTGGCGCTGATTCCGCTGGCGCTACGAGGCGTGAAATTCCGGCCAATGGGGGCGGCGGCCATCCTGCGGCGCAACATTCTGATCTATGGCCTGGGCGGCATCCTCGCCCCCTTCATCGGCATCAAACTCATCGATCTCGTCCTCGTGGCCCTGGGAGTGCACTGACATGCGCCGCCAACTCTTGACTGGCCTACGAGCTACCGTCTGCCTACTCGTACTGCTGAGCGGCATCTATCCACTCGCCGTGTGGGGCATCGGGCGAGTGGCCTTCCGTCATCAGGCCGACGGCTCGTTCGTCAGCGCCGGCGGCAAGGTCGTCGGCTCGGCGCTGATCGGGCAGAGCTGGAACGACAGCGACGGAAATCCGATGCCTCAGTATTTCCAGCCTCGCCCATCGGCAGCCGGCGACGGCTATGACCCCAGCGCCAGCAGTGCATCCAACCTCGGCCCCTCCAACCCCAAACTCATCGGGCTCTGCAATCCGGTGCCGGTCACCGACGCCGATGGCAACCCACAGCTCGACGCC
>JAXDQG010000716.1:0-3716 GCA_034667945.1 Acidimicrobiia bacterium
CGACAGCGAGGCAACCATGTCGAGCAATCCGCTGCCTTCAGGAAAGCGGAACTGGCCGTCGTTGGAGCCGGGATAGGTCGACTGGTACTGGCGGAACATCACCACGTGTTCCCCCAGCCAGATCGAGTGGATGCCGCGCTCGTCGCACTCGCGGCCGAGATCGGCGAGGAAATCCGGCGTGGCGACGGGTGAGCGCAGCGGTGCGAACAGGCCGATCTTCATCTTCCCCCCAAGAGGCGTCGGTTGGTGCGCCCGGAAACGTACTGCGACACCGCGCCGGGCGCCCGAACCCGCCCCGGCCGATTGGGCGTTCCGCCCTCTCGGGGCGTTCTAGCCCTCTCGGGGCGTTCTAGCCCCCTCGGGGCGTTCTAGCCCCCTCGGGGAGTTCTAGCCCTCTCGAGTGGCCCTGTAGCTCCGGTTCATGAACGCCCGGAGGTAGTCGCCGTAACGGATCGGCTCGTAGCGGGCAGGTCGGTCGGCGTTGCAGCACGAGGGCAGGCACTCGACGACGGTGTCGACCCGTGGATCGTAGAAATACGGGATGGCGTACCGGTCCGTGGCCGAATGGTTGATCGCCCGGTGCAGTGTGGAGAGGAACCCGTCGTTGCTCCAGCGCCGCAGCATGTCACCCGAGTTCACCACGAAGGACTCCGGCTCTTGCGGAGGCTCGAACCAGTCCGCGCCGGCCGGCCGGATCTGCAGTCCGTCCACCGGGTTGGCAGGCAGAAGCGTCATGAACCCAGCGTCGGTGTGGGGATCGATCCCGTACTGGTCCTCGGCTGCGGGCACCGGCGGGTAATGCGAAAGGCGCAGGGTGGCGAGCGAGGGGGCGAAGCTGGCCTGGAACCATCCCGGCTCGAGCTCTAGCGCCACCGCGTAGAGCGGCAACAGCCAGTCGTGGCAGAGCTTCTCCAACAGCTGGTAGTAGGCGGTGCAGGCTGCGCGGAAGCCGGGCAGCACGCCTTCGTCGGGCCACTGGTTGCGGGCAGAGGACGGTCGGGCCATGAAGAAGGCCGCGTTGAGGGCCGAGGGGCGCTCGTCGGTGACTTCGTCGCCGAGTCGGCTGTAACCCATCAGTCGCGACGACATGCCCTGACCAAGCTTCTGCTGGAGAGGGAGGGCGTGGTAGCGAGCCGCCTGCTCGTAGATGGCGTCCACGTGGTCCCAGCGGATGCCGTGATTGACGATGCAGAAGAAGCCCACGTGCTCCAGTGCACGCCGGAGCTGATCGGCGACCTCTTCGCGGGCGCCGGGCACTCCCGCCCGATACGGGCCGAGGTCAAGTCTGGGCAGCACTGCGGTGGTCACGGCCATGACAGCGTTCGTCTCCCCCGGGGTACGGCTCGGCGCCTCTCCTGCGCAGCAGACTACGCCCGGAGCGGTTGGTGGCACCCGATGGCACTGGGTCGGTGGCGGCCCAGCCGGCCGGATGCAGCCTGGCGCGCCGCCGCGTAGGTTGACGGCCATGCGCGCTGACGTGCCCGGCATCAACCCAACGGCCCTCGATGAATGGTTCATCGCCAATATCCCCGGGGTGCAGCCGCCACTCGACTTCAGCCTCATCGCCGGCGGGCGCTCCAACATCACCTACCGGGTCACCGACACCACGGGACAGGGCTTCGTGCTGCGCCGTCCTCCGCTGGGCCATGTCCTCGCCACCGCACATGACATGGGCCGCGAGCATCGGATCATCAGCGCGTTGGCGCCGAGCGCGGTGCCGGTCCCGCCTGCGCTGGGCCATTGCGACGACGCTTCGGTGAACGACGCACCGTTCTACGTGATGGCCTTCGTCGACGGCCACGTGATCAACACCGCCGACGACGCAGACGCGGCCATGCCGGACCACGAGGCCCGCCGGAGGACGGGCGAGCAGATCGCCGACATCCTGGCCGATCTGCACCGGGTGGATGTCGACGCCATCGGGCTCGGCGATCTGGCCCGGCGTGAGGGATTTCTCGACCGCCAGCTGAAGCGCTGGCGCTCGCAGTGGGAGAGCTCGAAGACCCGCGACCTCGCCGACATGGACGCCGCCTTCGACCTGCTCATCGAGCACAAGCCGCCGCAGCGCTACACCGGCATCGTGCACGGGGACTACCGCATCGGCAACATGCTCGCCCGCTCGGAGGGCGGCATCAACGCCGTGCTGGACTGGGAGCTCTGCACACTGGGGGACGTGCTCGCCGATGTGGGCTATTTGCTCAACTACTGGCCCGAACCGGGTGACGACATGACCGGTTTCGTCGACCCCCAGCCCACCGTGTCCGGAGGGTTCCTCGCCCGCGACGAGGTTGTCGAGCGCTACGCCACCTCCGGCGGCTTCGACGTCACCGACGTCAGCTACTACCGGGCGTTCAGCTACTGGCGCAGCGCGGCCATCGTCGAGGGGGTGACGCGCCGCTACATCGAAGGCGTCATGGCCGACGATGCCGTCGACCCCCAGGTGTACGACCGCCGGGTGGTGCACCTGGCGGCCCAGTCATTGGCGCTGATCAGCTCGCTGCGGAGCCCGGCGTGAGCGCCTCGGGGATTGCCGGCAGCCCCGGTACGCCGGAGCTTTCCATCGCCGAGAGCCGGGCGACGATCCGGCTGCAACGGCCCGACAAGCGCAACCGGGTCGAACCGGCCGATCTGGCCGCGCTGGACACCCATCTGGGGACGGTAGAGGCCGACGAGACGGTGCGCGTGCTCGTGCTGGCGGCCGAGGGTCCGTCCTGGTGCAGCGGGTACCACCTTGGAGCACTGGCCGAGGGCGAGCGGGCCCAGGTGTCGTTCGACCGCGTGTGCGACCGCCTCGAGGCACTGTCGGTGCCGACGATCGCTGCGCTGGGCGGCAATGTGCACGGTGGAGGCACCGATCTGGCCGTGTCCTGCGACTTCCGCGTCGGTGCGGCCGGCATCGTCCTCGGCATGCCGGCGGCCCGCATCGGTCTGCAGTACTACGCCAGTGGGCTCCGGCGCTTCGTCGAGCGCATCGGCCCCGACGCCACGAAGCGCCTGTTCCTCACGGCGGAGACCATCCCGGCCGAGGAGCTTCTGCGGCTCGGTTACCTCACCGAGCTGGTGGAGCGGGACGATCTCGAGGGGCGGGTCGACCAGCTGTGCAAAGCCGTGTCCTCGCTGGCGCCGCTGGCGGTGTCCGGGACGAAGCGGGCGATCAATGCCTTGTCCCACGGGGGCGCGGACCTGGCCGGCCTGCAGGAGGACCACATGCGCAGCCTGCGGTCCCACGACCATCGCGAGGGGCTGCGGGCGCTGGCGGAGAAGCGGCCGCCCCGCTTCGAGGGCCGCTGAGGCCAGCTGACCCGCGCAGCCGCGCTTCGGTGGCTCAGCTCGCCGGTGGCGGGTCGCCGGGTTCGAAGCGGTAACCCATGCCCGGCTCGGTGAGGAAGTAGCGGGGACTCGCGGGCTGGGGTTCGAGCTTGCGGCGGATCTGGGCCAGATAGACCCGCAGATAATGGGTTTCGTCCTCGTACTGAGGCCCCCAGACCTCCTGCAACAGTTGGCGCGGCGGCACCAGCCGTCCCCGGTGCCGGACCAGCACCTCGACGAGGTGCCATTCGGTCGGCGTGAGGCGCACCTCGGCCCCGTCCCGAAGGACTCTCTTGCTCATCAGGTCGATCACGAAATCGGCGGTGTGCACGACCGGTTCTTCCGGGCCGGCAGGCTGTCCTCGCCGCAGGGCAGCACGGACCCGCGCCGCCAGTTCGTCCATGCTG
>JAXDQG010000717.1:0-3064 GCA_034667945.1 Acidimicrobiia bacterium
CCTGGTATCGGCGGGCGGCACTGCCTTGCCGGAGGCGCTCGTGAACCAGCTCGCCATCCGCGGCAGGCTCGTGATCCCACTCGGCGCGACCGAGGGTTGGCAGCGCTTGTACCGCCTACGCCGCCAAGGGCGAGGCCACTGGACCCGCGACGACCTCGGTGCGGTGCGGTTTGTGCCCCTGGTAAGCAGGGCGTCTCATCCATGGCCCCCTCGGCGAGGCGAGAGTGCACCACCCCCGGGAGACACTGCCCACCATCCTCCCGGTCAGCGCGGCGACACTGGCCACGGGCATTCGCCGCCGGGCGACGCTCCGCCGGTCGGGTAGCGTGCGCGCTCAGCCGCCAAGGCGCCGCATGGCAGTTGTTACTCGAAAGGCACGGTGGGACACAGCGGCGTTCACGGCTGAATCGCTCGAAGATCAGTTGCAGCGGCTGTTCCTGGTCCTCCCTTCGGCAGGCTCTTGAAGCAAGGCCGTGCCGGTTGGGAAGGACGCACAGGCCGGCTGTTCACAGGAAGGTGGCGTCATGCCGTGGCAGTTGGCCAATGTCGACGGACGAGCGGTGCTGGTGATCGGGGCCGGTCAGTACGACCTCGAGAAGCACAGCGAAGGCCGGTTAGGAGCAGATCCCATGGCGGCCATTGCTCGCTTCGATCAGCTCGAATCGGTGGCTGCTGCCCTCAGCTCGGGCAATACACCCGCTGATGCCCGGTTCGACGTGTCCCGTTGCGGACCGCCGGTCCCGTCGCCGTCCAAGGTCTTCGGCATCGGCCTCAACTACCGGGCTCACGCGGCCGAGTCGAAGATGGAGCTACCCGAGGCCCCCCTGGTCTTCACCAAGTTTCCCTCGTGCATCGCCGGGCCGACAGGCTCGGTGGTCCTCTCGGGCGACCGGGTTGATTGGGAAGTCGAGCTCGTGGCAGTCATCGGTCGACGCGGACGCCGCATTGCTGCGGCGGACGCCTGGGCACACATCGCCGGAGTCACGGTGGGCCAGGACATTTCCGACCGGAGAGTGCAGATGGCCGGCAAACCACCTCAGTTCTCGATGGGCAAGTCGTTCGACACCTTTGGTCCGATCGGTCCAGTGATCGCCTCGGTCGACTCTTTCGAGAACCCCGACTCCATCTCGCTGGCTTGCGACGTCTCGGGCGAGCGGATGCAGGAGGCCCGCACGGACGATCTGATCTTTTCGGTGCCGCAGCTGGTCGAATACCTGTCGTCGGTGTGCACCCTCGAGCCGGGCGACATCATCTTCACCGGAACTCCGGCAGGAGTGGGGGCCGCCAGAGGGCGTTACCTCACACCGGGCGACGTGGTGACCTCGACCATGGACGTTGTGGGCACCATGAGGAACACCTGCGTCGGCGGATGACCTCCCACCATCAGGCTTCGTGACCAAGCCGGCGTCGCCCGGGAGGCCGATCGGCTGAGCCGAGTCTCAGCTCGGGCTCACACCCATTCGACGCCGAGCTTGTCGCTCTCCTCACGAAGCAACGAGGTGACGGCCCGCGTGAAGCTCTCGTGGTCGCCCATCGGCACGCCGCCCGACGGTCCCACAAGCGGCTCGAGGATCTTGTAGTACACCATCGACGCCCGCCGCTGAGCTGACTGCGCGCCGCCTACGTCACGCGCTTCGGCCCACAGCTCCGAAGCGTCGAGGAACAGCCGATCGTTCACCAACCGACGTAGGTCCCCGCTCACCCGGCGGGTGAAGGCGTCATAGTTCTGTTGCTCGATGTCTTCGTCGGGCTGGCCGTCGGTCCAGCGCTCGGGCTGAGCGGCGAAGCTCCTCAGAGCATCGGTCAGCGCGGCCAGCAGATCTCCAGCCGGCCGCATGGACTCGTACTCGTCGTTGGAACGCCGGGCGTAGCGGACGCACAGGGCCTTGATCTTCGACCAGTGAGCGGGCTTCACAGCAGGGTCGACCGACACGCCGAGGCGCAGCTCCCAGTATCTGAGGAAGGTCGAGACTGCATCCTCGACGGCAAGGGTCAACTTGCCGCTGGAGTACACCGGTCGGGAGCTGCCCAGATCGAGCGGCTCGGCTTCGGTACGGAGCTGGGTCAGCAGCCAGCGCAACTCCGTGATCGTGTCGGTGTCCTCCGGACTGACCAGCGTGTTGTGCAACCGCGACAGCAGATAGAGGTTGCGGTCGAGCCGCTGGCGTAGGAGCCGCTCGGTCGGATAGCCAAGCTCGTTTCCAATGGCGGTCAGCACCTGGTCGACCGAGGCGATGACGTGCTGGCGACGGGCGTCGATGGTCGGCAGGTTCGGCCCGTGCACCAGCTCGAAGTGACTGAAGCAGAGCACCAGCTTGTCGCCGTAGCCCGCGGCGGCAATCTGTCTCATGGCGGATACCGGAGCAGCCTGCATGGGCTGCTGCGCGTTGTCGACCAGCACGATCGTGTCCACCTCGTCGAGCATGCGGGTGGTCGACGACGGCAGCGACGACACCGAGTCGGGCGTGTGCCCCAGACCCTCGCGGTCGATCAACATCATGTACGGGATCTCGAACGCCCAGCTCGGATGGAACGGCCCCCGCACCCGCAAGCCGTTGATCAGTGGCGTCAGCAGTGTCCCGAAGTCGGCGGCGTCATTGCCGGCAAACCGCCGGAGATCGTCGAGGAACTGCTCGCGATCGTTCCGCTGGCAGCGCCAGTACAGGGGCCAGCCGTCGCGGGAGGTCACGATGTCCTGCGGGCACAAAACCTCGACCCGGGCCCGCACCTCGGACACCAGGAACTCGATGATCTCGATGACGGTCGAGTTGCTGGCCAAACGGTCCTTCAGCAGAACGTGCAGCTCTTCTTCGGGCGTCTCGGCGGTGGCGACGCCGGAATCGACCATGCCGGCGAGGTCGCCGGACACCGCCTCTTCGAGCAGTTGCACGATCTGCGCGAGGATGGCCCCGGTGTTGCCTCGAAGCTGATCCGCCAGGCTCTGCTCATCGACGATGAGCTGTCCCTCGTCACTGCGACTGCTGTCAGCGGTGTCCTCTCGGCTGTCGGCACCGCCCGCCATCACGTCGATGCCGGTGTCGGACGGCTGGCCCTCGCCGAGGAG
>JAXDQG010000718.1:0-4692 GCA_034667945.1 Acidimicrobiia bacterium
GAGGGCCAGGGACACGACTACGTAAGCTGTCGCGGCCAGGCCCATCGCCGAGAACAGCCCGTCCGGATCGATCCGTCCGAGGTCGCCGTCGTACCTGGCCGCGCTGGCGAGCGCCAGTCCACCGGACAGGAGCAGCAGGTCGACGGTCAGTAGACCCCAGCGCCGCAGTCGCCACCGCCATGCCGTCCGACGTTCCATCGGTCCACCTCCCAAGTCTGGAACGTGCCGCCGAAGCGGTCGTCATCTCACCTACATGTCGTGCGGGACGGACCGGTCCCTCCGGTCAAGCGAGCCCACGGCTCGACAGAACCCGCCGTGCTTTCAGCGGCGCGAGCGCATGGTGGCGATCGACCCGGTGTCGTCGATGGGGTCAGTCCGGCGCCCACGGTCGGACCGCGTGCTGGCCAACGGATGAACGACGCCCGTCGTGTCACGGCCGGCGTCCGCCTCGTAGCTGTACGCGTAGCCGTACCCCCGAGCTGCGCCAGCGGACTGGGGTACCCGATTGAGGACGACTCCCAGCAGATTGCCGTCGACGCGCTTCAGCGCGGCGGCGGCCTCCTCGAGTTCGACCCGCCGCGTCTTGCCGTAGCGGGTCGAGAGAACGCAGCCATCCGAAAGGGTTGCCAGCACCGCCGCGTCGGTCACGGCCAGCAGCGGAGGTGCGTCGATGAGCACGTAGTCGAAACGCGACCGGAGCTCGTCGAGCAGGTTGCGCATGTGACCTGAGCCCAGCATCTCGCTCGGGTTCGGGGGCATGGGCCCAGCCGCCAGGACGGTCAGTCGTCCATCACCCCAAGGCTGCGCCACCTCTCGGAGCAACGCCGTCCCGCCGAGCACATTCGTCAGTCCGGCCCCGCTGATCAGGCCCATGTAGCGGGTGACACGTGGACGACGGAGGTCCGCCTCGATGAGTGCGACTCGGCTGCCCGACTGGGCCAGCACGGTGGCGAGGTTGACCGCCAGCGTGGACTTGCCCTCACCGGGCACAGCGCTGGAGATGACGATGACCCGGGGCGGGTTGTCGACGTTCAGAAACTGCAGGTTTGTCCGGATGGACCGATACGCCTCGGCTGCGATCGAATGCCGGTCCTGGTCGGTTACCAGGTGCTCGTCGGCGACCCGAGGGTCTTCCAGGACGGTGCCGATGATGCCGGACCCAGTCAAGTCCGTGACGTCCTCAGCCGACTTGACGGTGTTGTCCAGGCGGCCGCGCAGCAAGGCGAGACCGAACCCGACCAACAGACCGAAGAGGGTGCCGAGTGACACGTTGCGGGTGGCGTCGGGACTCACCGGGACGTCGTTCCGCTTGGCGGGCTGCACCGTCGTCACCTTGACAGTGGACGCGGTGGCACCTCCCGGGGTTTCGAGCTCCGTGACCTGCTTGGCGAACTGACGCCCCAGCGACGTCGCCACGTCCTGGGCGCGCTGGGCGGACGTGTCGGTCACGGTGACGGTGAGGATGACCGTGTCGGGGACAGCCGTCGCCGACACCATCGAGGCGAGCTGCTCCGGACTGATGTCGAGCTGGAGTTCCTCGACGACCCCAGCGGCAAGCTGGACACCGGTCAGCAGTTCGGCGTAAGACGCCACGCGCTGCTGGGAGAAGAGGTTACCCTGGTACGCCGAGGATGAATCAGTGGTCGTCGAGGTCGAGACGAAGAGCTTCGTCGTGGACGAGTAGAGCGGCGTGGCCGACCACGTCATCCCACCCCCCGCAGCAACGCCCAGGAGTGCGGCCATCGCGATCACCCACCAGCCAGAGCGAATCGACTGCAGCACGTCCTTCAGATCCACGCGACCTCCCCGTCTTCGCGCGGACGCACTGCGCGACCTCGCCTTCCCGCAGAGACGTCATGCAAGCCTTCCGGGCGGTCGAAGACTACCCCGTTTAGGAACCAAATCTGTCGCTACAGAGTCGAGTTGATACAGAAAGCGACCATTGTGACTCCTGCGATGCCCAGGAACTCCGTCTCGAACGTGCTCCGGGCGAGTCCCCGCTCCGAACCGCAATCACGTGTTCACTCGGCGCTGTGCGCATCCTCTTCGTCTGCACCGGGAACATCTGTCGGTCCCCCATGGGTGAGCGACTGACCAGGGCTTTCCTCGACGATGCGCTGGGCGCTTCTGCGGCGGCCGTAGGAACGAGCAGTGCCGGCACTCATGCAGTGGTCGGCAAGGGGATGGATCCGTCGTCGGCTCTCGTCCTGACCGGCCTCGGCGGTGATCCGGTCTCCTTCCGGGCGCAGCAGCTGACCGCGGAGATGATCGAGTCAGCCGACCTCACGCTGACGATGACGCGACGACACCGACGAAGTGCGCTCAAGCTGGCCCCCCGCGCGATGTTCCGGACCTACACACTGCGCGAGGCGGCGGACCTCCTCGGCAGCGTGGATCTCCGCGAACTGCCTCCGGTGGCCGACCTCGAGGGCCGCGCCCAGTCCATGGTCGAGGCACTCGGCGCCCAACGTGCGACCCGGCGCCGGGCGGAGCGGGATAGCGACGACGTCATCGACCCGATCGGACAACGCGCCTCCGTCCACCAGGAGGTCGGGGACCAGATCTTCTCTTCATTGATCCCACTGCTCCAGGCGCTGTGTGACACCCGGGTCCCCACGGCCCGTGACCGGGTCGCCGGCGTCCGCACCGCCTGACCCGCCGACCAGCCGCCCACTCACAGAGATCGTCCGGTCCGGAGCGCTCTCGCTCAGGGAGTGGGAGCGAGCGCTGCTGTGACCGCGGGAACGATCCGCTGGGCCAGGTAGGCATGACCCGCGTCGTTCGGGGAGATCCCGTCGTCTGCGATCAGCCCAGCTTGTTGGGCGAACCAGCCCTCGGCCAGCGGGTCAACGAAGGTTGCACCGGCTGCCTGGGCCGCTGCCTTGACCACGTCTCGGACGGCCACGACGCCTGCCGGCACGTCGGCGTCGTCCCAGACGGGTCCGACCACCACGACGCGCGACGCCGGCGCATTTACCTGCGCGGCGGTGATGGCCAGCGTGGCATTGGCCTGGACCCGAGCCAGGTCCTCGTCGGCGTCATTCCGGCTGCCGAAGACGACGGTGACGGCCGCTTCCGGCACCGGGTTCGCTTGGATGATCGCGAGGTAGTCCTGCCCCGAGGCCCCGACGGAGGCGTAGCCGGTCCGCGGCGCCGCGTGCAGCACGAGCTCGCTGCCAGTCTGCAGCGCGACGAGCGCTGGCCACCCCGCGGCGCCGAGTCCGCCCAGCTCGTTGCCTGCCGCATACCCGTCGCCGTACACGGCCAGGATCGGCGACTGCCGCGCCGGCGGTGTCCCGTCGGTCGCCGTCGCGGCCGGCGTGGGCACAAGAGTGGTAGCGCCCGCCGGGAGTGACGAGACGTAGGGATCCGCCGGTGCCGGCCGAGCGGCCAGGAAGACGAACAGGCAGGCGTTCCCGATCAAGAGGAGCGCCAGCACGAGGATGCCCCAGGTCGGTGGGCGCTCCAGGCGCAATCCCCGCATGCGTGCAGCGTAACTGGCCAGTTCCGTACGGTGATACGCAGGCGTGCCATGGGGCGCGTGTGATTGACGATGCGTAGGGTCAAATGACTCCGGCGGGTGGGAGGACAGCGGTCCTCGCGCCCCGCCGGCCGGGTTGTCGAACGGGCGATCATCCCCATCGCCGTGTCGAGGTCGAGGTCCTCCTACTCCGTCCCGTACGGACGGCGCTACTTGACCGTCGTGACCCGGGTCGGGATGGTGACCGGCTGCTTGCTCGCGCTGCCCTTCGGGCAGAGCCGGCCGCGGCTCATCGGCGAATCGGGGTCGCCCTCGATCTGCACGACCTTCTCGTCCTTGACGAATACCTTCTGCCCGCAGCCGACCCCGCAGTAGGGACACCCCGCTCTGGACGACGCGGCCGACGGTGGCCGTGCGCGACACGATTGCCTCGGTCGCCTTGCTGCGTGCCGAGCACGATCGCGGCGACCACGGGCGGAAGCCTGGCCCCGTTGCGTTGGATCGAGATGTCATCGCTCGCGCCGATGCCCGTGATCACGTCTCCGGAGCGTTCACCCCGTTGGGTGACGGGAACGATGACGTCGCTGCAGGTACCGCCGCAGGATCCCGATCCAGATCACGTGACGACCGCCCCCGTACCGGGGCAGCCAGCGGCTGCGTATCCGGCCACGCCCCGCAACGGGCGCGCCGGGCTTCTCGCCGTCCCCGTGCTGGTCATCGCCGTCTGCGCCGTCCTCGGCGTTGCCCTGTCCGGGAGCACGGCCCTGCGCCTGCTCTTCGCACTGGCCGGTCTCGCCGTCCCCGTCGGTCTCCAGGTGGCCCTCTACGCCGGCCAGCGCCGGCTGGCCGGCGACCTGCAGCGCAGCCAGTCCTCGTTCCGCACGCTCGTGAAGAGCAGCGTCGACCCGGTCGTCATCCTCGACGACACGCTTCGCGTCACGTTCGCCTCCGAGTCCGCGGCCGAGCTCCTGGGCCTCGACGCCGCCTGCATGATCGGCAAGCCCGTCACCCGCGGGGTCCACCCCGACGACCGGTCCACCCTCTTCGGGGCACTGCACACACCCCTGACCGACGGCACGGATTTCGCCGTCCGCACCGCCCGTGTCAAGCACGCCGACGGCCGCTGGCGACTGATCCAGGCCACCGTCCGTGATCTGCGCACCGACCCCGACGTCGGTGCGCTCGTCCTGTACTGCCGCGACGTCACCGCC
>JAXDQG010000719.1:0-3232 GCA_034667945.1 Acidimicrobiia bacterium
GTGACAAGGATCAGCGTGCACGGGTGGTGGCCTCCTGAACCAGGCGGGTTGTCGAATGACCGGTGACGTAGGGCAGCACGACGACCTGGCCTCCCCAGCTCTCCATCAGCTTCGCCTCGGGCAGATCGGTGGATTCGTAGTCGCCGCCCTTCACGAACAGATCCGGTCGCAGCAGCCGCAGCGCGTCCAGCGGCGTGTCCTCTTCGAAGACGACCACCATGTCGACCGCATCCAGCGCAGCGAGGACGGCGGCCCGATCGGTGGCCGGTTGGATCGGTCGTCCCGGGCCCTTCAGCCGCCTGACCGATTCGTCGCCGTTGATCAGCACGATGAGGAAGTCCCCCAAGCGCGCCGCCTCGGCGAGCAGGCGCACATGGCCGGGATGGAGGAGATCGAAGCACCCTCCGGCACTGACCACGATGCCGCCGCGCGACCGGGTCTCCGCGACGTGTCTGGCCACCGCGGCCAGGGGCATCGCCGTCCCACCCTGGAGGGCGGGCTCGAAGCTCGACGTGTCCGCCGCCGGGGGCGACGACGTGGGTGTGGCGGCGGGACGTACGGGCTCGAGGCCGGAGACGCCTCCATCCGCCACATAGGCGGTGGCCGCCTCAACGGCCCATGCCACTGCCTCGGCAGTGGTGCAGCGACCACAGAGGGCCTCCAGCAGCGCGGTGGCGAAGCGGTCGCCCGCTCCACAGGGGTCCCCTCCCGCGACGGCGTGGCAGGGAATCAGCACCGGCGACCCGGTCGGCCCGGCCAGAACTGCGCCTTCGGGCCCGCGCGTGAGCGCGACGGCTCGGGCCACCCAGCCGCGCCGCAATCGAATGGCATCCGCGGCGGCCGACACCAGCATCGAGCGAGGGGACCGTTGATGCCGGTCGTCTCCGGGGACTTCGTCTTGGCCGCGTTGGAGCGACTCGGCGAAGCGGCGGGCCTCGACCGCGTTGGGTGTGACCACCCAGCAGTCGGCCACCGGGGGTGCACCGCGAGGGTGTGGATCCCAGACCAGGGGCTTGGCGGCGGGAACATCGGCCAGCAGGGCGCGGACGGCGGGGGAGGCGGTGAGGCCTCGTCCGTAGTCGGCAACCAGGACGCCGTCGGCCCTCGACAGTGCCGCCTCGGCGTCGCGGCCCGGTATTCCGAGCCGGCCCGGGGCACCGCCGCGATCGAGTCGCAGCAAGGACTGCTGTCCGCAGCGCACCCGGATCTTCTCCGGCGTGCAGCCGTCCGTGCCCAGATCGACGATCTGGATGTCGGCCGCTTCGAGCAGGGTCCGGAGCAGTTCCCCGGGCTCATCGCGGCCCAGTGCGGTGATCAGCGTCACCTCGATCTCAGGGCTGCGGGCCGCCAGCCAGGCAGCCAGTCCGGCTCCTCCCGGGCGATCGCGGCGCTCGAGCGAGTCCAGGACGGGCACCGGCGCATCCGGCGCCACCCGATCAACGATGCCGATCTCGTCCCGGTCGAGGAGCACGTCACCAACGACGGTCAGGCGCACTCGGCCTCCAGCGGTGAGTCGGTTGCTCGAGCCATGTAAGGCACGTTCGGGGCGGGCCGGGCGGTCACGGCGCTTACGTTCCCTGCGCCTCCGGTGGGCCATACGCCGAGAGGATGAGGTCGACCGCGGCCGACAGATCCTTGGCGAGGTGGGCCTCCCGCGCAGCCCGGTCGCGTTCGCCGGGCAGCGTGCGGACCGTCGGCACCATGATCGCCGTGGCTCCGGCCGCGTTGGCCGCTCCGACATCGGAGCCGATGTCGCCGACGACGATGCAGCGCTGCGCGGTCACGCCGAGGGCGGCCGCGGCGGCGACGATCATCCCCGGCGCGGGCTTGCGGCACCCACACCCATCCGTCTCACCGTGCGGGCACACCACGACGACGTCGAGCGCCCCCACCAGCTCCTGGACCCGCCGGTTGACGTCGTTCACGTCATCGAGGGTGATCAGGCCTCGAGCCACTCCGCTCTGGTTCGAAACCATGCCGAGCAGGAAGTCGGCGTTGCGCAGGCGGTCGAGCGCCTCCCGGGCGCGCGGTTTGGCGACCACGGCGGCGGGATCGCCGTTGTAGGGCACATCCTCGACGAGCGTGTCGTCGCGGTCGAAGAGCACGGCCCAGCGGCTGCTGCTGAGGGTCCGGTCCAGCGCCACTGCCCGCAAGCGGGCGGACAGGTGCGGCTCGCTCATCGGGCCACCCGAAGGAACGGCTGGCTCATCGGGCCACCTCGGCGAGCAGGTCGTCCCACTCTGCCAGGAAACGGCCCACGGCGAAGCGCTCGATCGCCGCCGCTCTGGCCGCCCGCCCGCATGCTGCTGCACGGGCCGGGTCTGCGGCCAGCTCCACGAGCCCGCGGCGCAAGCGTTCGACGTCGTTGGTGATGATGCCAGCGTCGGGCGGCACCGCGTGTGGGACTTCCGTGGTCGCCAAGCCGACGACCGGCATGCCGAGCATCATCGCTTCGACGAGCGCCAGACCCAACGAGGTCCAGCGATAGGGGTGGAGGTACACCCGGCGTCGGGCCAACTGCTCGTGGAGCTCGTCTTGTGGGAGGTCTTCGTGGACAGTGACGCCCGGTGCGACGAGCGACTCGACGCCCATGCCGAAGACATCCAGCGGGACACTGCGGGCCAGCTGGGGTAGCAGATCCGTGCCGGTGACCCGTCCACGCCGAACCGGCTCGTTGACCGCGACCCCGGCTCGTGGAAGGTCGCCGGTGTAGCGATAGCCCGGGTCGATTACCCCGTGCTGGATGACCCGACTCGACGTCGAGCCGCAATCCCAGAACAGGGCGTTGGTCGGCGTGACGTGGACGATGGCGACGTCCTTGCGATCGGCCGCCGGGTGACGCATGTCGTTGATGCGGCCTTGGGGCGCGTTGTGCTCCAGCCAGATGATCGGGACGTCGGTGCCGGGACGGCGACCGCCCAACCATTTGCCGGCCAGGTCCTCGTCCTCGGGACGTTGGACCACGATGGCATCGACGGGGTGGTCGGCCAGCTCTGGAGGTGTGATCTCGACCGCCGAGTCGGGCCAGTCCCACGTCCGGGCCCGACCCCGGCCCTCGGGGCCCCGACCGGGCACGACGGGGAGGAGGTAGCTGTGCCGGCCCTGGACGAAAGCGGTGGTCCACGAGCCGTGGACGTGCCAGATCAGGATGTTCATTCCAGTGCATCCTCGACGGCAGCCATCACCTTGCCGACTTGCTGCTCGAGCGCCTGCCTTCTTCGGTCGAGCGCCT
>JAXDQG010000720.1:0-3909 GCA_034667945.1 Acidimicrobiia bacterium
TAGGCCCAGGCCAGGAAGCTCAGCCCGGTCAGCGCGGTGAACGAGTCGGCCGAGAGCTGGCCCCGGCTGTAGCCGATCAGCGAACCGCCGACTCCGGCCACGAACGACGACAGTGCGAAGGCAGCCAATTTGGCCCGACCCACGTCGATCCCGCTCGCCGCGGCGGCGGTCTCATTCGCCCGCACCGCCACAAAGGTGCGGCCGGTATCTCCCCGGGTCAGCCGGCCGACGCTCAGGACGACCAACGCCACCACACCCAGCACCACCACACCAAACGGCAACCGGGCGAGATGACTGCCTCGCCGGACCGCCACATTCAGGCCGAACAGCGACGGATCGGAGATCGGGTGCCCACCCGGCGGCGACAGCTGCGGGTTTCGAAACACGAACTGCTCGACCGCCACCGCCCCAGCCAGGGTCACCACCGCCAACTGCATTCCCCTGATCCGCAGGGCAGGGAGCCCCACCAAGACGCCCACGATCCCCGAGCAGGCCGACGCCAACACCAGCGACCACGGGAACGGCACGCCGAAGTGGTGGGTCAAAGCCGACAGGACGAACCCCGCGACACCGGCAAACGCTGCTTGTGCCAGCGAGACCTGCCCGACGAGGCCGGTCAGGAGCACGAGCGACAGCGCCACGACCGCCACACTGAGCGAGGTGATGAGGCCGAAGCGGTAGCTGCCACCGGTGAGCACGAGCGCCACGAGCCCCACCACCAGGGCCGCCCACCCAGACCCGCGACGGCCGGCCGCGCGACGGACGTGCGGAGAGCGCTGGGACGACTGCGCACCGCGCAGGGGCAACCGGTGCCCGGCCACGAACAGCAGCGCCACGATCAGGACAAAGGGCACGACGTCGCTCGAGCCGACTGAGGCCCAACTGGGCCACCAGGTCCGAGACGACAAGTTGGTCAGCTCAGCCTGCACCGAACCCAATGCCAGAGCAGCGACGCACGCCACAATCGGACTCTCCAGCCGTCCCGCCAAACCAGCCGCCAGAGCGGGCACCACGAGCAAGCTGTACGCCGTCGGATTGAGCCCAGTGGAGGACGCCGCCAGGATGGCGAGCCCGCCGGTTACGCCAGCGGCGACCCCCCACGTCAAGGCCCCCAAGGCATTGGGCGAAAACCCGCTGAGGGAAACTCCGAGCTCATTCTGGGCCGAGGCCCGAACTGCCAAGCCGAGCCGAGTGAAGCGCAAGCCGGCCCACAGCACGACCGCGATCACCACGGCCAGCGCCGCCAGCCATACCACGTGGCTCGAGAACGACACCGAACCCAGGTGGACCGGCCGGCTGGGCAGCACCGGCGCCGAGGCTCGAGGGCGCGAGCCGAATCGCAGTACCACCAACGCCTGGAGCGTCAGCATCACGCCCACCGACGCCACCAGCTTGGCCAGGGCTGGGGCCTGCCGCAGGGGCCTGAACACCACGGCGTAGGCGATCAGCGCAACCGCCGCGGCCGAGGCCACTCCCAGCACGATCGCAGTCGGCAACGCGTGACCCACCGGCACCCTGCCAATGGGCAGGATCCACTGGCCGGTCGATCGGATCTCGTCGAACACGAACGCCGCCCACATGGCGATGGCGGCCTGGGCCACGTTCAACACGCCGGTGCCGTTGTGGATGACCACCAGGCCCATCGCGACCGCGGCATAGGCCGCTCCGACACCAAGGCCCAGTAGCAGGAAGGTCAGGTCGTTCATCGACCAATGCAGGCGACGGCCAGCCCGGCCGGTCAGCCCCCGGTGAGGGTGGACACGTCGACGAAGTCCTTACCGAGTGCTCGCATCGTGCCATCCGCCTGCGCCTGGTAGAAGACGACGGAGGAGCTACAGCCGTTCTGTCCTTTCCAGATGCTCCCGTCGCACGTCAGGCTGGGTCCCAGGAAGCCGTCGACATTCTTCGTCGCCTTGATGGCCGACTCGACCGCCGGCCCGTCGATTCGTCCCGTGATCGTGGACAAGATCCGTGCCAGGTCGACCGTGTCGGCGAACGTCGCCGGCGCCAGGCCGACGGCCTGCTTGGTCTTGCCGGCCGCGCTGGCGGCGTCGAGGAAAATCCGGAGCTCCGTCTGCTTCGCCGGGGGTGCGTCGGCCAGCGCCTCCGGCCGCCAGCGGTCGAACAACGTCACCACGCCGGCACCCTTTGGGCCCAGCGCCGACATGAACGTCGAGCACGAGCCGGCGAACAGCTCGCCGCGAAAACCGGCCGCCTGAGCCGCCGTGATGAAGGCGGTGCAGTCGTTCTCGGTCGCCAACGGGACTCCGATGACATCGGGCTTCGAGGCCATTGCCTTCGTGACCAGCACATTCCAATCGGGGCGCGTCTGGTCGTAGAACGAGACGGTCGGGTTGACGCCGTAGGAGGCGGCATAGGGAGCGAGCAACAACGGCAGCACCCGCACGCCGGGCACGTCGGCGACCACGAACGCTACCGACTTCTTGCCGGCGTCGGCGTAGTGCTTCAACGGGGCGAGCGCGCCGGCCGTGGTGGGGATGCCGAGGAAGAAGGCGTGGGGACTGGTGAGCTGCTGTGGGCCGAAGGCAATGTGACCGACGAGCGGGATGCCGGCGCTGGTCAGGATGGGCAGCATGGCGTCGCTCGAGACGTCCACCCCCAGCCGCACCAGAGGCACCTTGGCTTCCACCATCTTGTTGGCGCAGTCGATGGAGCGCTCGGGTGAGCCGTCCACATCGCAACGCAAGTACGTGAGCGGTCGGCCTCGGACGCCCCCGAGCTTGGTGTTCACGTAGTCGGCCCCGATCTCGGCACCAAGCCGAACCTCGGGCAACGAGACAGCGCCGCCCTCCATGTTGACGAACCCCACACGGAGCGGTTGACCACCGGGGGCGTTGGCGGACGAGCCGGAATTCGTGGACTTGCCGCCGGAGCTGCCCGAGCAGGCCGCCAAGACGGTCAGCATCGCTGCCGCGACCGCGACCACGCCGATCACGGACCTTCGCGCCACGCCGCCTCCTCGCCGATCGTGACCGATCGGTGCCGCAGTCCCGGTCTCTTCGTCGCCGCTGAGCCTACTTGTGCCCTCCGCGAGGCTGGGACCACCGGCCGCGGCCTTGGGCGGGTCCCGACGTGGCCGGGTCAGCCCGCTCGACAGGCGACGGCGAGCTCGAGAGCTGGTCGATCAGCTTGGTCATGACCTCCGCATCGGCCTGCGTCTTCACGGCGATGGAGAACTCCAGGCTGGTGACCACCCCCTCGTAACGCTCTCGCAGGAGGTCGCCGATCTCGTCCCAGGTGCCCACAGTTGCGAACGTGTGGAGGATGTCGTCGGTGATCAGCCCG
This sequence comes from Acidimicrobiia bacterium, assembly GCA_034667945.1. Lineage (GTDB taxonomy): Bacteria > Actinomycetota > Acidimicrobiia > Acidimicrobiales > CAIXPF01 > JAXDQG01. The sequence goes on from JAXDQG010000720.1 coordinate 3,307, forward strand.
GGCATCTCCTCCCAACGCTGCTGACGGGAGAGCGTGGCCATCTCATCCGCTAGCTCGCCCAGCCCATGGTGGCTGAACGCGGCCCGATAGGCAGGTGTCGACACGTAGAAGGCGACTCGGGCCCGCACATCGCGCACTCGCTCCTCGAGCATCTCGGGTGTCGGCGCCGTGGCGATCAGCGGTTTGTGGGCCACCTGGAAGTGCTCGACGCTGCGACCGGCGCGGGCCGCACCCTTTGCCACCGCCGGGAGCATGACCTCGCTGATGTAGGAGGAAGTGCACACCGGATGCGGACGAACGCCGTCGGCGACCTCCCCGGCCACTGCGCAGAGGTTGGGGTTGATGGCGGCCAGATGCACCGGAATGTCCGGATGGGCGATGGGCGCCGGCGTGAACAGCGGGACAAGGAGGCTGAGCTGGTAGTGCTCGCTCTCGTAATTGAGCGGCTCTGCGTGCTGCCAGGCGTGCCAGATGGCTCTCACTGCGCCGACGTAGTCACGCATCCAGGGCCCCGGCGGCGACCAGTTCATGCCGTAGCGACGCCGGATGTGCCCCCTGACCTGGGTGCCGAGGCCCAGGGTGAAGCGGCCATCGGAGAGCTTC
>JAXDQG010000721.1:0-2881 GCA_034667945.1 Acidimicrobiia bacterium
CCGATCCGACCGCCTCGAACAGTCCGTTGACTCGGTCCCCGGCAACGACTCCATTGGGCTGGCGCGTCGGGACACCCGCCTCGGCGGTGGCGACAGCACCCACCTCGACCGGGACGGCACGGCCCGCCACCGCCATCTCGGCCTGCAGCGCCGGGGGCCCGTCCGGCGCGGCGGCGAACCCGGCGGCGCCAACATCGGCCTCGTCGTCCTGCAGTTGCCCCGCGGCCACGCCGCCATTCCCGGCGCCCCGTCGGCCGATCGACCGCGAGATCACGACGAGGAGCAGCGCCACCAGGGCCGCCACGGCCGCTGGCACCATGCCGTCCTTCGGTTCGCTGCGGCCGAAGTAGCCGAACGCTGCAATTGCGGCCAGCACCACCAGCAAGATGGAGAGTCCGCCACGGCGACGACGCGCACTTTTACGGTGGCGCCGCTCCACTCGACCGGAACTGTCCGTAGATGTTGCTTCAGCTTCCACCTCATTCGGCCTTTCAAAGGTCGTCCAGCTGGGGCCGTTCTCGGCCGGCTCCATCTGGCGCGCCTTCTTGGAGCCAGCGATTCTCACGCCCATCTCATTTCACCAGCTTGATGATCTGGAACATCGGCATGTACAAAGCGATGATCATGCCGCCAACGCTGATGCCCATGAACACCATGAGCAACGGCTCGATAAGGGAGGTCAGCGCCTCGACCGTGGCCGACACCTCTCGCTCGTAGAAGTCCGCGATTTTTTCCAACATCTCGTCCAGGGCGCCGGTCTCCTCACCGACCGCCATCATTTGCACGACCAGACCGGGAAACACATCGTGCTGGGCGAGCGCACTTGACACTGCCTCACCCACACGAACCTGCTGCGAGGCGGTGCGAACAGCGTCTGACACGATTGAATTTCCTGCTGTGCCCGCAACGATATCGAGGCTTTCCATGATCGGAACGCCTGAACGCATCAGAGACGAGAAGGTTCGCGTCACCCGCGCCAGCGCAGTCTTGTGAACGAGCTGGCCGAAGACCGGCGCTTTCAGGCGCAAGCGGTCGAGGACCCGCTTTCCGCCTTCGGTTGCACCCCACTTGCGCAGGCCGAACACACCACCGCCGATGACAATGGCGATGAGCCACCAGACGGCCTTGATGACGTTCGAGACCTTGACGAGGATCTGCGTGGGCAGCGGAAGCGTTCCGCCGAGAGTTTTGTACATGCCTTGGAACATCGGCACGACAAACAGCAGCATGCCCGTCACGATGAGCACAACGAGACAAGCGACGGCAATGGGATAGGCCATCGCGGAGCGGATCTTTCCACGCAGCTCGAGCTGCTTCTCCATGGTGTCAGCCAGCCGAAGCAGGACCAGATCGATAGAGCCGCCGGTTTCACCTGCTCGAACCATCGACAGATAGATAGGCGGGAAGATCTTCGGATGCTTGGCAATCGCCTGTGACAACGAGTAGCCCCGCTCGATGTCTTCCTTCATCTCGACGACGACATCCGCGAGCGCCTTTGAAGGAGCCTGGTCCGCCAGAATCGCCAGCGCCCGCAGGATCGTGAGACCGGAGTTGATCATGGTGGCCAACTGGCGCGAGAAGACGGCCACGTCTTTGAGCGATGCTTTTGGTCCGAAAAATTTGAGATCGGACCCGAAGACCGACCGGGACCGGCGGGATACCGAGACGGGCACATAGCCCATCTCGCGCAGCTTGGCCACCACCAGCTGCTCGCTGTCCGCCTCGAGCTGACCTTCCTGGATCGCTCCGGCGCGGTCGCGGACCTTGTATGCGTAGGTCGTCGGCACCGAGGCTCAGCTCCGGACTTTCAGGAGGTTGCGCAGGTCCTCCGGGTTCGAGGCCCGCTCCAAGGCCGTTTCCAGGGAAACGCGACCGCTGCGAACCAGCTGCGTCAGGCTCTGGTCCATGGTGACCATCCCGTGTTGGGCACCGGCCTGCATCTGCGTGGGGAGCTGATGACCCTTGGCCTCACGGATGAGGTTGCGGACGGCTGCCGTTACCACCAGCACTTCGGCGGCTACCGCGCGCCCCTTCCCATCCGCGGTCGGAAGCAGCTGCTGGGTGACCACGGCTTGGAGGGATGCCGACAACATCGTGCGGACCTGGCCCTGTTGCTCGGGGGGAAACACGTCGACGATGCGGTCGACCGTCTGGTGGGCGGACTGCGTGTGCAGGGTGCCGAACACGAGGTGGCCGGTCTCGGCCGCGGTGAGCGCCATGTGGATCGTTTCGAGGTCACGCATCTCACCGACCAGGATCACGTCGGGGTCTTCTCGCAGCGCCCGCTTGAGTGCCTCGGCGAAGCTGAGCGTGTCCGTGCCGATCTCACGCTGGTTGACCGTGGCCATCTGGTGCGAATGCACGAACTCGATGGGGTCCTCGCAGGAGATGATGTGCACCGGCTTTGTCTTGTTGATGATGTCGAGCAGCGACGCCAGCGTCGTCGACTTGCCCGAGCCCGTCGGCCCGGTCACGAGGACCAATCCTCGGGGAAGGTCGGCGAAGCGCTTCACCGACGGCGGCAGACCGAGCCTGTCGAAGTCCGGGATCTGGAACGGAATGGCCCGCAGAACCGCACCGACGCTGCCCCGCTGGCGGAAGACGTTCATGCGGAACCGGCTGGCGGCCGGGATGGCGTAGGCGGTGTCAAGCTCGAAGGTCTCCTCGAAGCTCTTGATCTGCCCCTCGCTGAGCACCCCGTAGACCAGCCGGCGGATGGTGTCCGACTCGAGCTCGGCGAAGCCGGGCAGGGCCAGGAGCGCGCCGTGCACCCGCACCTTGGGCGGGGCTCCGGCGGCCAGGTGCAGGTCCGAGCCCTGGAGCTGCAGCAGTGGGCCGAGCAGCTCGTCGATGTGGGCTGGCGTGACGGGCCGGGAGATGC
>JAXDQG010000722.1:0-4822 GCA_034667945.1 Acidimicrobiia bacterium
ACTACCAGCACAAGGCAGAGAACCTCTGGCGTGAGAACGCAGAGCAGGTCGTGCGGCGGTTGACCGAGCTGTCGGACCAGTTCGATCCCCGCCTGGTGGTGGTTGCCGGCGACGTCCGGGCGGTGCAGCTCATTCTCGACCAGCTCCCTCAGCGCGTGAGCCGAGTGGTGCGCCGTGCCGACGGCAGCCGCCATGCGGGCGGTGAAGGGAGGCTGCCGATGGAGATCGATCACCTGTATCGCTCGGCGGTGGCGGAGGACACCGTGGCGTTGGCGGAGAAGTATCGGGAGGAACTCGGCCAGCGCGACCGCGGGGTGTCGGGAGTCGAGCCGACGATGGCCGCGCTGTCCATGGCCGCGGTCGACACCCTGCTCGTGCACGACGACCCGGCCGACGAGCGTCGCGTGTTCTGCTCGCCCCAGGACCCCCTTGTCATGGCACGTTCCGCCGGCGAAGTCATGGAGCTGAGTGGTGACTTCGTCGAGGCCCGGCTGGTCGACGTGCTCATCAGGGCGGCGTGGGGAGGTGGCGGGCGCGTGCGGATCGTGCCGGAACTGCCGTTCCTGGCCGAGGGTGTGGGGGCGGTGCTGCGCTTCTCGAGCTCCGAGGTACCCGGCGCCCGCTGAGCGGGTCACGTCAGCGCAGTCGGACCGGGGTGGCGTCGACCGGGACCCGAAACAGGGTGTAGGGGCGCTGGCGAAGATCGCGTCCGCCCTGGTACATCGCCTGGCGGTGCAGCTGGTTGGCGGTCACGTACAGATAGCCGTCCACCGCCAGCGACAGCGTGTCGGGCCACAGGAGTCTCGGATCGTGAACGACCGTCTCCAGGCTGCCATCCGGCAGTCTGCGGAGGATGGCGTCGTGCTCGTAGGCGGTGATGTAGATGCGTCCCCGGTCGTCGCTTTCGAGGCCGTCGGCACCACTGCCCTTGTCGCCCTCGTCTACCACCGTGGCCGGCACGGCGGCGTCGTCCCGCCCTCGGTTCCAAAGCGCATCACCGAGACGCTGTAGAGCCGCCGCGATGCCAGAGGGCAGTAATAGAGCCGGTCCCCGTCGGCCGAGATGGCGATGCCATCCGACCCCATCTGCACCGACTGGGTGTCGCCCGCCAGGCTGCGCTTCAGCCAAGGCCGTCCTTCGACCAGCGGACGGAAGTCGTAAGGGATGCGGCCTTGGTGGATTGATGATCGTGCAGCCGGCGCCACGCGTCACCGGAGGCCAAGTCGACCATCGGGGTAGGGGGCGATCTCGCCTTTTTTCACTTCAGCCACCGCCGCGTGCACATCGTCGCCCCACCGCGGAAAGCACACGAAGATGCGGCCGGTCGTGGATACCGTGACCCCGGTGGGCATGGGACCGTCAAGGTCGCCACCGGCTCGCGATGGTGGATTGTTCGGTCGGCAGGCCGCGCTCCGTCATCGCCTTTGGTGTTGCCCCAGGCGCCGCGGCGGCTAACCCAGCCGGCACTGACCCGCACGGCCGCGAACCGTGGACATGTGTGGCCCTCCACCAAGGCGGGAAGAATGGCACCGTGGTGGGCTTCCGCGTGTGCCGCGCCGCTCCGGCACCGTCTTGGGCGTGTGCCTGGGCCGTCGGAGACGCCGCTCCCGGCGTCCAGTTATGACCGGCGTCCAGTTATGAGCGGAGAGCGCGACCGCGAACGGGTGCTGGTCGCCCGCTTGGACAATCTTGGAGATGTCCTCCTCAGCGGGCCTGTCGTGCGGGCGGTGGCCAGCAGCGCCGAGGTGATCTACCTGTGCGGTCCGGCCGGTCGGGCCGCCGTGGAGCTGCTGCCAGGCGTTGGTCGGGTGATCACCTTCGAAGCGCCGTGGGTGGGGGACGACGCTCCCCAGCTGGATGTCTCCGCGGTCGAGCGCCTGGTTCGCACGGTTGCCCGTCTGCACCCCGACAAGGCGCTGATCCTGACGTCGTTTCACCAGAGCCCGTTGCCGCTCGCCCTGCTGCTCCGCATTGCGGGGATCGGCACCCTGGGTGCCACCTGTGAGGATTTTCCGGGTTCGTTGCTCGACGTGCGTCATCCCCGCTTGGAGGGAGTGCACGAGGTTGAGCAGGGGCTTTCACTGGCGGCCGCACTTGGCTACGAGTTGCCCGTGGGCGACGACGGGGCGTTGGCGGTGAAGCGTCCGGGACCCTTTCCGATGCCTCGCGGCGAGCGGGCCTACGTCGTTGTGCATCCGGGCGCTTCGGTGCCCGCCCGGGCATTGCCCAGGACACTGGCGATCGATGTCGTCGAGGCGCTGGTGGAGGACGGTTTCGACGTCGTGGTGACCGGCTCGCCTGCCGAGGTTTCCCTGGCGGAACGGGTCGCCGGCGAGCCGTCGGCCGGGGTTCGGGTTGCTGCAGGCACGCTCGATCTGCGAGCGCTGTCAGCCGTGATTCAGGGTGCTCACGCGGTGGTGGGCGGCAACACCGGGCCCGCGCACCTCGCTGCGGCCGTAGGTACGCCGGTGGTGAGCGTCTTCCCGCCGACCGTGGAGGCATCCCGGTGGGGACCCTGGTGTGTGCCGTCCGTTGTGCTGGGCGACCAGGGGATTGCCTGCGCCGGCTGTCGGGCGCGTCGCTGCCCGATCCAGGGCCAGCCGTGCACCGGTGGCGTCACGGCGGCGGAGGTGGTGGCCGCTGTGCGGTCGTTGCACCGCGAGGACAGATCCCGGCGGGGAGTATCGGGAGGTCCCGGCGGCCCGGTGCTCACGGCACCCTGACCAGACTGATGCCTGCGTCTGAGGCGTCGGGTACTTACTTAAATTGTCGGCTCTGACGACAAGAAAATCGCTTTAACGGCGGTGCTCTGCCGGTTTTCTGAAACGTCCGTCGTCGATTCGATCTCGATTCGACGGAACCTCGATGTCGATTCGACGGAACCTCGATGTCGATTCGACGGAACTCGATGTCGAAATTTCGCTGTGTCGGGAATAGGGATTCGACGAACGCACGCCCGGCCCGACAGCGCTCTGCGTATCGTTTGAGACCACGGAGCCCCCGTGACCGTCCAAACCTGCGGTATGCCTTGCCGCTCGCCCGGGTAGGGGGCCGTCGTGTCGTCGACCTTGCGACGGTCCTCAGGGCTGCACGAACCGCCGGAACTACCGGGCGCTGAGGATTCCCTGGCGCGCCTGCGAAGACATTTGAGCGAGTCGTGCGCCGCGATCGGAGCCCTCGAAGCCCAGCTCGACGCCATCTGCACCTGGGCCCGCCTCCTCGCCCAGCACTTATCGGCCGGGGGTCGCCTCCTGGTGGCGGGCAACGGCGGTAGCGCCGCCCTCGCACAGCATCTGGTTGCCGAACTCGTCGGCCGCTACCAGGACGAACGGCCGCCGTTCGACGCCTTGGCCCTCACGGCCGACAGCGCCGTCGTCACCGCCCTCGGTAACGACTATGGCTACGACCAATGCTTCGTGCGCCAAGTCAACGCGCATGGTCGCCGTGGTGACATCCTCGTTGCCCTCTCCACGTCAGGCCGCTCACCGAATCTCCTGCGAGCTGCGGAAGCAGCAGGACGCGCCGGCATGCGTTGTTGGGCGGTGACCGGGCCGTCTGACAGTCCATTGGCATCGGCTGCAGAGACAATCCAACTGCAGGGCGCATCGACGGCCGCGGTCCAGGAAGCCCAGCAAGTGGTCGTGCACCTGCTGTGCGCCGCCTTCGACCGCTATGTCGGAGGCGGCCGGTAGGTCGGGCGAACACCACGATTCGCCCTCAACCTCTACGAGAGGGTCAGAGTTCTCGGCGGCCGCTCCGGTCGTGATGGGGTTCCGGACCGGGGGCGATGCTGCCGGGCGACGGCACGGCCATTCCCTCGGCACCGGGATCACCCAGGCGGTCGGTTCCCGGATATGGCGGCATGGGAGCTGGGTCGCGCAGCTCGGACGTTTGCCGCATGTCATGGGTGGCGGTGTCCTCCGGGTGGTCGTGCCGCCGCATGTGCACGGAGAAGGCGGCCACCGCAACCACGACGACGATCACCGCGATGAGGGCCACGATCTGTCCGCTATCCATGCCCCGCGCGGTACCCGAGTCGTTCCTTCGTGTAACGGGGACCGCTGGCGATCCGGCAAGGTCAACCGGCAAAGGTCAGCCGGTATCGCGCGAGCCCTGACCGGGTAGGGCGGCGCGTGTGAGCCCCCCTCTCCTGGTCGTCTCGCCCCACCTCGACGATGCCGTCCTGAGCGCCGGCGGACTGCTGGCTGGCCATCCGGGATCGGTGGTGGCGACCGTGCTCACTGCCAGCCGCCCGCCAGGGACCGCCCCGACCGACTGGGACCGGGCCAGTGGGTTGGGCGGACCGGGTATAGATCCGCCGACGGTCCGCCGGGCCGAGGACCGAGCCGCTCTCCAGGCGGTCAGGGCCACCCCGTACTGGCTTGATGTTCTCGAAGAGCAATATGGCGGCACGGTGGAGGTGCAGACGGTGGCCGATCTCCTCGCCGATGTGCTCGAAGCCCACTCGGCGAGCGCAGTCGTGATGCCGCTCGGACTTTGGCACCACGAGCACCAAGTGGTTCATCTGGCCTGTCGCCGCCTCCTCGGGGTCGACGCGACCAGGTCGTGGTTCGCCTATGCAGACGTCCCATACCGGCGCCTCGATGGCGGGCGCCACCTCGAGGCCAGATTGCTCGACCTGCGCCAACAAGGTCTGAGGCTCATTCCGCAGGCCGCTCCACGCGAACATCTCGCGCAGAAACAACTGGCGCTGGGGCACTACCGCTCCCAGCTGCGGGCCTTGGGCGGACCGGGCAAACCGGGCTGGCGTGACGCCCTCGAGCCCGAGCAGTGGTGGCGTCTCGAACGGGCAACCGGGGTG
>JAXDQG010000723.1:0-4365 GCA_034667945.1 Acidimicrobiia bacterium
CGGGAGTGTGGCGGGCGACGGGCGCCCAGCGTGACCAGGCGTTGTTCTTCGACGGCATGGCCGCCCGCCTGCCGGCCGGTCTCTCCCGTAACGACGAGCCGGTGTTCATCAATCTCGACTTCCTCGACGGCAGCCGCGGCGCGCACGTCAACATCAGCGGTATCTCCGGGGTTGCCACCAAGACCACGTACGCCACATTCCTCCTCTACAGCCTGTTCACCTCCGGGGTGCTGGGAGCCGAGGCGGCCAACACCCGGGCGCTGGTCTTCAACGTGAAGGGTGAGGACCTGCTGTTTCTCGACCATCCCAACCGGGTGCTCGATCCTTCGCAGGCGGACCGTTACGCGCACCTCGGGCTGGTTCCCGGGCCGTTTCCCTCCGTGTCGGTGTGCGCGCCGCCACGCCGGGGCGACGCCACGGCCACGCCCGATGTGAGCAGTCGGGCCGAGGGTGTGGCCTCGTTCTTCTGGACGCTGGAGGAGTTCTGCAGCCAGGAGCTGCTGCCCTTCCTCTTCGCCGACGCCGAGGACGACCGCCAGCAGTACACGATCGTGGTGCACAACGTCACACAGCGCCTGCGGGACGCCCGACCCGCGGGAGACGGTGCCGTGAGCATCGAGGGCGAGGTCGTGCGCTCGTTCCGTGAGCTCGTCCGGGTCATCTCCGACCGGGTGCAGGAGGACGAAGTCGGCCACTGGACCGGCCGAGCGGTCGGCTCCGGCACGGTCAATGCGTTCATCCGGCGGCTGAACGCCGGCGTCCGGCAGATAGAGCACCTGGTCCGGGCAGATATCAGCCACCCGGACCGGCACAGCGTCCGCCTCGATCGCGCCCAGGTCACCGTGGTCGATCTCCACAACCTGGCCGACCGGGCCAAGCGGTTCGTCGTCGGCGTGGTCCTCCGACGGGCCTTCGAGGACAAGGAGCGCTCGGGTACGGCTCGACCCCTGCAGTTCGTCGTGCTGGACGAACTGAACAAATACGCCCCGCGCGACGGGACGAGCCCGATCAAGGAGCTGCTGCTCGACGTGGCGGAACGCGGCAGGTCGCTGGGCATCATCCTCATCGGCGCGCAGCAGACGGCATCGGAGGTCGAGCGACGGATCGTGGCCAACTCGGCCGTCCGGGTCGTCGGGCGTCTCGATCCGGCTGAGTCCGCCCGTCAGGAGTACGGCTTCCTGCCGACGGTCCAGCGGCAGCGGGCCACCAGCCTCAAGCCTGGGTCGATGTTCCTCACGCAGCCCGAGCTGCCGGTGCCGCTGCTGGTCCAGTTCCCCTTCCCTGCGTGGGCGACGCGCTCGAGCGAGGCGGGCGACAATCCCGCCTCCACGGTTCCTGCCGACCCCTTCGCCGGGCTGCCGTCGTTCTGAGTAGGAGCAGCCGTGCGCATCTTGCACACCGCCGACTGGCACGTCGGCAAGCCGCTGCGGGGCAGATCACGCTTGGACGAGCACCGAGCGGTGCTGGCCGAGCTGGTGTCGATCGCCGAGCACTTCGACGTCGACGTCGTGGTGGTGTCGGGTGATGTGTTCGACGCGGCCTCACCGCCCCCCGAGGCCGAACGCCTGGTGTACAAGACCCTGCTCGACCTGGCGGGAGATCAACGCCAGGTCATCCTGATCGCCGGCAACCACGACAGCGCCCGTCGGCTGCAGGCCATCGCCCCTCTGGCCGTCCTGGGCCGCATCTCCGTGCAGCCATTCGTGGCCCCACCGGCCGATGGTGGCGTCGTGGAGGTGACCACCCGGCGGGGCGAGCGCCTGGTGGCCGCGCTGCTGCCGTGGCTGTCGCAGCGCTACGTCGTCACGGCCGACGCGTTGCTGAACAAGGATGCCGATCAGCACCAGTTGGCCTACCAGGAGCGGGTCCGCTCCGTCGTGGCCGCACTCACCACGCCGTTCGGCGGCCGCTCTACCAACGTGGTGGTCGGCCATCTGCACGCTCTGGGCGGCCTCACGGGCGGAGGCGAGCGACCGGCCCACACCGTGCTCGATTACGCCGTCCCGGCCACCGTGTTCCCGCCGACGGCCGCCTATGTGGCGCTCGGGCATCTCCATCGCACGCAGCGGGTCGACGGTCCGGCGCCAACGTGGTACTCGGGCTCGCCGCTGGCCCTTGACTTCGGTGAGCAGGCCGATCGCAAGTCGGTGCTGGTGCTGGAGGCATCGCCCGGCGTGCCTGCCAACGTGCAGGAGGTCGGACTTCAGGCAGGGCGCAGGCTGGCCACGCTCGAGGGCACCGTGGCCGAGCTGGCCGCTCAGGCGGCAACCGTTGGTGACGACTGGTTGCGTGTGGTGGTGCACGAACCCGCCAGGGCGGGCCTGGCCGACGACGTGCGCGAGATGTTCCCCGGCGCGGTCGACGTGCGCGTGGCCCGCGAGGACGAGGACCCGACGTCGGATCCCCACCGGCCGAGCCGGCTGGGGAGGTCGCCGGCACAGCTCTTCGAGGAGTACCTGCGCGAGCGCAAGGTCGAGGACGGGCGCCTGCAACGGCTGTTCGAAGAGCTCTACGAGATGGCCTCGGTCGAAGAGCACGAGGAGGCCGACGGTGCGGCCTGAGCGGCTCGAGCTCGAGGGGTTCACCGCCTTCCGCGAGCGCACCGAGGTGGACTTCGCCGACGCCGACCTCTTCGCCTTCTGGGGTCCCACCGGCGCCGGTAAGTCGTCGCTCATCGACGCCATGATCTTCGCCCTCTACGGCTCCGTCCCCCGCTACCAGAACAAGAACCTGGTGGCACCGGTCATCAGCCAGCAGGCGGTCGAGGCTCGGGTGCGGTTCTGCTTCTCCGTGGGCGGCCAGCGCTACACGGCGGCCCGGGTCGTGCGGGCCGACGGCAAAGGGGGAGCCTCCACTCGGGAGGCTCGCCTCGAGCGCGATCTCGGCTCGGACGCGCCGCCCGAGGTCGTCGCCGGCGACGCCGATGGCGTGACCGAGGCCGTCCAGCGATTGCTGGGACTCACCTACGAGCACTTCACCACCTGCGTCGTGCTGCCGCAGGGCGAGTTCGCCCGTTTCCTGCACAACAAGCCGTCAGAACGCCAGAACCTGCTGATTCGGCTTCTCGAACTGGGCGTCTACGCCCGGATGGGTCGTCTCGCCGGTGAGCGTGCCGCGCTGGCCAAAGGTCGCCGAGAGCTGGTGAGCGCCCAACTCGACGATCTGGCCGACCGCACCGTTGAACGGCGAGCCGAGCTCCAGCGCCGGCAGGGATCGCTCGACCGCTTGGTTGACGAGATCGACGCCACCCGACCGGAGCTCGACGGGTTGACCGATGCCGTCGCCGAAGCCCAGGCCCGGGCGGCGGAGGCTGCGGGCCGGGTGGCCGCCCTCGACCGGCTCGTCATGCCGGCAGGCGTCGACGAGCTCGCCGAACGGATGCGCGCTGCCGAGGACCGGGTGGCCGCGGGCGAGGCCGCCCTGAAAGCGGCCGAAAAGATGGTGGCCGAGGCGGAGGCGCGCGCAGCGGCCGGACCGGCGATCGGGCTGCTCGAGGGTCTCATCCAGCTGTGGAAGGCGCATGGCGAGCAGACCGACTTGCTGGTCAGGGGCGAACGGGCGGTTGCGACCGCGGTGCTCGCCGACGAGCAGGCTGAGAAGGCTGTGCTCGAGGCCGAAGCTGCGCGGAAGCAGGCTGAGCACCACCGAGAGCAGGTCCGGATCGCCCACTTGGCCGCCGACTTGGCCTCGAGTCTGGCTCCGGGTGACGAGTGCCCGGTGTGCGGGCGGCCGGTCGACGACATCCCGGCGCATGACACTGCTGACCTGGTTGCCAGCCAGAAGTTGGCGGATGAGGCCACCAGGCACTGCCGCCAGGCCGAGAAGACTCGCCGAGATGCCTCCACCGAGCGGGCAAGGGTGGAACAGAAGCTGGCCGGTGTGCGCGATCGGCTGCAGGAGCTGGCCCTCGGGCTCGCAGACCAGCCCACCGAGAAAGAGGTCGAGCTCGCGGCCGAGGTGGCTCGGGCGGCAGCCACACAGTTGACGACGGCCCGAACGGCCCTGGTGGCGGCCCGTACCGAGCTCGAAGGCGCTCGTGACAGCCGCTCGGCGTTCGAGCACGCGGCTGCCACCGCCTGGGAGGTCTTCGACAGCGGTCGCGACCGGCTGGCTGCGCTCGAGCCACCCCGGTCGCCGCGCGACGACCTCGCCGGGGCATGGAAAGCGCTTCTCCGGTGGGCCGACGGCGAGCGACCCCGCCATGTGGCCGGGGCGGAGCAGGCGCAGCGCGATGGCCAACAGGCCAGGACGGCGGTGATGGAGATCGTTGCCCGCTTCGAGGCGGCTGCGGCGGAGATGGGCGTGGCAGTCGACGCTCGTCGACCGGTGCGCGACTCGGTGGTCGCCGCCAGGGCGGCCGCCGAG
>JAXDQG010000724.1:0-5804 GCA_034667945.1 Acidimicrobiia bacterium
GTTCCAACGTGACGCCCGCATCGAGCTGATGGACCGTCAAGACATCGAGGCGACACTGCTCTTTCCCAGCACCGGCGTGGTCGTCGAGCCGACCTTTCAGGGAAACAGAGAAATCCTCTATGCCAACTACCGGGCCTTCAACCGCTGGCTGCTAGAAGACTGGGGCTTGGGTGCCGATCGGCGCATCTATGGCGCGCCGCTGATCAGCCTGCTCGACGTCGACGAGGCGGTGCGCGAGCTTGAATGGGCGCTGGACCACGGGTGCCGCGTGATCAACCTGACCGCCGGGCCGGCCTACGGCAGATCTCCCGGGGATCCCTACTTCGACCCATTCTGGGCCCGCATGAACGAGGCCAAGGTGATCGCCGGTATTCACGTCGGTGACGCTGGCTACAACGCCCGCAATGCCGCCGCATGGGGTGAGGACGTTGTGCCGTCGGCGCACGAACAATCGGCCTTCCAATGGACGCATTTCTTCGGAGATCGCCCGATCATGGAGACGCTCACCGCCCTGGTCTACGGGAACATCTTCGGGAAGTTCCCCGACGTCGTGGTCGCAAGTGTCGAGAACGGCTCACTCTTCGTCGACTATCTCCTGAAGCTGATGGACAAGATGGTCGGCATGGGCCGCGGTGGCCCCTGGCCAGGCGGTCGGCTGAGCGACAAACCCAGCGAGATCTTCCGGCAGCACATCTACGTCTCACCGTTCCACGAGGAAGACATCCGTGAGCTGGCCGACTTGATCGGGGCCGACCGGGTGCTCTTCGGCTCGGACTATCCCCACCCAGAGGGCCTCGCCGAGCCGAACGACTTCGCCGAGGGGCTCTCCGGTATGTCGGACGGCGACATCGACCGCATCATGCGGGGCAACCTGGCCGAGCTGCTCGCCCGCTGAGCGAGCGAACAGCCGCCTTCTCCGAGCCTGAACCACTACCAGAGACGTAATCGCTTCGGCGCGCTCACTGCCTCATGCTGGCCCCTGTCAGCAGAAATCACCCCTACAGGGAGCCCAGACAATGAGTGATAATGCCGCCACCATCGATACCTATCTCGCCGCCTGGTCCGAAACCAATCCCGGCAACCGAGCCGAGCTGGTCGAGCAGGTCTGGTCCGACAATGGCCGGTTGATCGATCCCCCTATGGCTGCCGAAGGCCGCACCGGCATCAGCGACATGTTCGGCGTCCTGCAGGGACAGTTTCCCGGACACCGTTTCGAACGGGCCAGCGGCATTGATGCGCATCATGAGCAGTTTCGCTTCGCCTGGCAATTGGTCAGCCCGACCGGAGACGTGGTCCTCCAGGGCATGGATGTGGGCGAATTCGACGAGGACGGACGGCTGAAGCGGATCACCGGCTTCTTCGGTGATCTTCCCACCAAGGACGCCTGAGCTACGTCACGTCAACGTGGCCGCTTCGGCCGCTTTCATCGATTTCGCGAGGGCCTCATACACCTCGCGCGGCGCCTTCGCCGGGGAACCTGCATCGAAGGGCGGCTGGGGGTCGTATTCGATCCCCAGCTGCACCGCTTGAGCGACGAATGAACCGGCGATCCGGTCCACCAACGTCAGCGCCATATCGATACCCGAGGACACACCGGCGGCAGTGATGACCTTGCCGGCCTCGACCACTCGTTGCGACGTCGGCTTGGCACCCAGGTCGGCCAGTTGGTCGTAGGCGAGCCAGTGCGTGGTGGCATCCAGGCCCTGGAGCACACCGGCCGCTCCCAGCAGGACCGCGCCGGTGCAGACCGAGGTGGTCCAGGTCGTGGTGGGATGCACCGCCCGGATCCAATCGATGACCGGATGGCCGTCACGAGCCATCCGGCGGGTGATCAGGCCACCCGGCACCACCAAGACGTCCGGTCGCGTCACCTCGTCGAAGGCCGCGGTCGCCTCCACGGTCAAGGCACAATCGTCGTGCACCGGTCCCCGGGCAGCGGCCACGAACGTGATCTCCGCTCCCCGCAGCCCACCGAGCACGGCATACGGTCCGATGGCGTCGAGCGCAGTGAACTGCTCGAACAGGGCGATGGCGATCTGCATGGGGCGTCCTTCTGTGTGCTGCCGACGGTGGCCTCGGACTTGCGCAGTTCCCAGCAAGTGACGCGGATTCTGGGAAGTTGCTCGGATCCCGGGGGGATAGCGCGGATCCTCCCATCAGACGACGTACAGCACCCGAAGGTTTCAGTCCGTGGGGACGCGCGTGTCCTCCAACTCACCGGGCACGTCCAGGCGGTCATCCGGGTGCCGGGCGAAACGGCCGACATCGCGGGGGTGCACCGGGTCGTCGACCGGCCATGGCCAGCCGCCGAACCCGGTCTCCCGGTAGTCGGCGAACGCCTGCTCGATGCCCGCACGATCGTTCATGACGAACGGGCCGTACTGGACCACCGGTTCGCCGATCGGCCGGGCCTGCAGCACCAGCGTCTCGGCACCGTAGGGCCCGGCGGCCAAGGCCACGGGCTCGTCCGAGACGAGCACGGCTCCCGTCGAGGCCTCGAGGTTGTGATCACCGATGCGCACGGAGCCCTCGAACACGTAGAGCGTCCGGGCCGTCATGCCCCCCAGCGCCGGCGGCAGCACCCAATGAGCGCCGGGCTCGTGGACGCCGTGCCAGATGCCGATGTCCGACTCGGCCCGCGATGCCCACGAGTCGGGCGGCGGGGCGGGTGCCCGAGCGCCCCCGTACTCACCGGCGATGACCGTCATCTCCGTGCTGCGGCCTTGCTCGTCACGAGTCGTGCGACGTGGGATGTCGTCCCGCCACAACATCGTGAAGTAGGGGTCGACCATCTTGTCGGACGCCGGCAGGTTCAGCCAGATCTGGAACAGCTCGCACGGATTCGGGCCGGTGCGGTCCAGCAGCGGGAACATCTCGCAGTGGACGATGCCCCGACCGGCGGTGAGCCACTGCACGTCGCCCCGTCCGAAGCGGGCGGTGGCGCCGAGCGAGTCGGAGTGGTCGATATAGCCCTGCCGAACGTACGTGACCGTCTCGAAGCCCCGGTGGGGGTGCTGCGGAAAGCCGGGCACGATGTGGCCGTGGTACATCCGCCAGCCATCGGCGCCGGAGAAGTCCATCCCCAGGTCCCGGGCCTCCAATGAAGCCGCCGGTCCGAGGTGCTCATTGGCCTCCGGGTACTTGTCCAGGTGGTGCACGCAGAAGATGAACGGGTCCACGGTCGCCCACTGGAAGCCCAGCGGGACCGTCTGGAGCACGGGGTCAGGCACAAGGGCAAGGCTAGGCAACCCAGAGTCCCTGTGGACCCTGCGAGGTCGCGTAGGAGCGGGCCGCGTCGGAGCGGGCCGCCTAGAAGCAGGCCGCGTAGGAGCGGCCCACAACTCGTCGGACTCCTGCCTCAGTCGTTCGACAGGTCGTAGCGATAGACGTTGGTCTCGCGGGCCTTGAACCCCAGGCGCTGGTACAGCCGGTTGGCCGCCTCCCGCGAGGGACGGGATGTCAGATCAACGGTGGTGGCGCCCTCCTTGGCGGCACGGCGTAGCGCATCCCGGTTGAGCTCGTCACCGACACCTCGACCGCGGGCGTCACCGTCGACCACGACATCTTCGATCCAGGCCCGCAGACCGGTGGGGATGCGGAAGAGCGCCAGCGTGAGACTGCCCAACAACGTGCCGTCGTCGTCGACGGCCAACAGCAGCTGGGTGGCCGGTGAGGCCACGATGGCCTCGAGCTCCTCGGCGGTGGGCGGCGGATTGGAGGAGGACAGCTGTGGAATAAGCTTGGCGAACCCGGCGACGAGCTCGGGCGTGATCTCCTTGGCCTCCACGATCTGCATGGCGTCACGGTAACGGCAGCGCTGGAAGACTCCGGTCCGGCCATCGCCAACCTCCAGCTCACGGGCATCGATGGCCACCTTGCCGACCGACCCGACGACCCCTTCAGCGGTCGTCGCTGATGACCCCACGTCGGATCAACCAGGGGTAGCGTGTGGCAGATGGAGATGGAGCACGTGCGTTGGTCGCAGGAGCCCAACCTTCGGCGCCCGGTGGTGCTCGTCGCCTTCGAAGGGTGGAACGACGCCGGTGATGCCGCGTCGTCGGCGATCCGCTTCCTCTCCGACCGTTGGCGCGCCCGGCCTTTCGCCGATATCGATGCAGAGCCGTTCTACGACTTCACCCAGGCCCGTCCCCTGGTACGCCTGGACGACAGCCAGCAACGCGAGATCGTCTGGCCGCGCAACCGCTTCTCCGGCGCCACGGTTCCAGGCCTCGAAGGCGACGTCATCCTCCTCGACGGGACCGAGCCCGCCCTTCTGTGGCGCACGTTCTGCGATCAGGTGGTGGGCATCGTGCGCCGCTTCGACGCCCAGCTGCTCATCACACTGGGCGCGCTCATCTCCGATGTGCCGCACAACCGCCCGGTACAGATCTACGGCGTGGGCTACGACACCGACGCGGTGTCAAAGCTGGGCGTCGAGCAGTCGACCTACGAGGGCCCGACCGGCATCGTCGGTGTCCTACACGACCGTTGCCGGCGGGAAGGCATCGCCTCGGCCTCACTCTGGGCTGCTGTGCCGAGCTACGCCCACAGTGCCCCATCGCCCAAGGCCGCGCTGGCCCTCGTGGAGAAGGCCGCCGACATCCTGAAGGTCAACATCCCCGTGACCGACCTGGAGATTGCTGCCGCGGCCTACGAACGGCAGATCAACAAGCTCGTGGCCAGCGACGACGAGACCGCCGATCTCGTGCGACAGCTCGAGCAGCGCTACGACGAGATGGACGAGAGCGGCGCGCTGGTGGAAGAGGTCGAGAAGTTCCTGCGGGACACCGCGCCGGACGAGTAGCCGCGGGGCCGAATAGCCGCGCGCCGAATACCTGCGGGGCCGAATTAGCCGAATTTGCCGGGCGGCCAGATCACAGGCGGTGGTCGTGGGGATCCCAGACCTGGGGGCGGGGCGGATCGAAGTAGGGCACGATCGGCTCCTCGTTGAACGCCTTGCGGGCGAGGTCCCAGAGGTTCGCCGAACCGGCCAAGGGCTCGGGCAGCGCATCGAAGCTGAAGAACCCGGCATCTCGGCACTCGAGCGGATGGGCGACCACCTCGCCGCCCACGGCGCGGCAATGGAACACAATCGAGTACAGCGGAATGGTGGTGAAGCCCCGGCGCATACCGTCGAGGACGCCGAGCAGTCCGACCACTTCGCAGTCGATGCCCGTCTCTTCCTTGACCTCTTTGAGGGCCACCTCCGAGGGCGAATAGCCAATGTCGGCCCAACCGGTCGGGTACAGCCAGTAGCCCGAATCGGACCGTTGGACGAGGAGTATCTGGCCCTGGTCGTTGCTCACCACTGCGCCCACGGCCGTCTTGGGGGTGACATAGCCGGGCACACCCTGGCCCACCGCGGCCAGCCACTCGACCACCATGTCGTCGCCGTTGACCTCGTGCTGGGCGGCCATCCGCATGCGCGAGGCGATATGGAGCACCTCTTCGAAACGCTCACGCTCATACAGGCTCTCGGTGAAGCCCAAGCCGGTACGAGCGATGCCGGCAAGCGCCTCACTCCACCGGATCAGGTCCTGGGGGGTCACCTCGTCCATGGCCGCAGGCTACTTCCCGACCCCGCGCCACCCGATCGCCCCGCCGCAGCCGCGAGCGCTTTGGTACCAGCCGTTTTGGTACCAGCTGTTGTTTTGGTACCAGCCGTTTGGCACCAGCTGTCTGCGAGACGTGAGGTCTCACCCATTTCCACAAAACGCAGCAGGGGTCGGACGAATCCGACCCCGCGTCTTCTCGGACCGCTTCGACCCGGGCGGTGGACCGCCCGGAACGATCACACCACCCTG
>JAXDQG010000725.1:0-3729 GCA_034667945.1 Acidimicrobiia bacterium
CGGGAAACGTTCCGGCATCTGCGGCGTCGCCGGCTGACGCCGCAGATGCCGGTTCGCGGGACACGAGCATCACCATCACCGACCCGGCGAGCGCCACCAGCGCAGCGGCCAGGAGGCTGTGGAGCGGGGCCTCCTGCAGGTCGAGGAAGAGGCGGACGGGTGCCAGGACCAGGGGCAGGGCCGCCAGTACGGCGAGCCCGGCCACCAGCGCGATGCGCGGACGGGTCAGCGGACGGGCCACCCGGGCCAGCACCACGAGGGACAGCGCCATCAAGGTGAGCAGGCAGACGAACTGCCGCTGGGATTCGGGCTGGCCTCGGGTGAGCACGTAGGCGATGAGCACCGAGATGCCGATCACGGCACCGGTCGGAACGGCGAAACGGATCACGCGCCCCAGGAAGCGGCCGCGAATGGGTTGCCGAGCCGGGGCGACGGCCAAGGCGAAGCCGGGGATGCCGATGGCTACCGCCGAGACGACCGTGAAGTGGCGGGGGAGGAAGGGATAGGTGGCACCCGCCGTGCCGATGACCACGGCCAGCAGGATGGCGTACACCGTCTTGGTCAGGAAGAGGTTGGCAACCCGCTCGAGGTTGGCGATGACCCGTTGCCCTTCGGCCACCAGGGCGGGCAGGGTCGACCAGCTGCCGTCGAGCAGCACGACCTGGGCAACGGCCCGGGTAGCGGGTGCGCCGGAGCCCATGGCGACGCCGAGGTCGGCGTCTTTGAGCGCCAACACGTCGTTGACCCCGTCGCCGGTCATCCCCACCACGTGGCCGACCCGCTTGAGCGCGGCGATCATGTCTCGCTTCTGCTGGGGGGTCACCCGACCGAAGACAGTGTGCTCCTGCATGATCCGGGTCAGGCCCTCGGCGTCCTCCGCGGGCAGGTGGCTGGCGTCGAAGGGCTGGTCTGCCCGGGGCACGCCCACCCGCTGCGCCACCGCCCCGACCGTGACGGGACTGTCCCCGGAAAGCACACGGATCTCGACACCCTGGCGAAGAAACCATCCGACCGTGTCGGCGGCGTCTGCTCGCAGCCGTTCCCGCAGTGAGATCAGGGCGAGCGGTGTGACCGCGTCCGGGTGGACGTGGTCCGCGGTCAGCGTGTCCGCGGGGTCGGCACGGGCGAGCACGGCCAGCAGCAGCACACGCTGGCCGTCGGCCGCCCGGGCCTGGCTGGCGCGGAGCACCGGACTGTCGCGGTCGAGCAGCATCTCGGGCGCGCCGAGCACGAAGGCGCCCCTCGGCCCGAAGCTGGCCGCACTCCATTTGCGCTCACTGGAGAACGGGATGAGCTCGCTGACCTCCCAGTCGGCGGGCGCCGGGTAGGTTGCGGCCAGGATGGCCAGGGTGGCGTTCGGATGGTCGTCTGCATGGGCGAGCGCCCCGAGGATCTCGGCGGGGTTGTCCTGCCGGTCGGGTTGTGGGTGTGGGTGCCGCTGCGGGTCCTGCTCATGGACCTCGTGCTGGTGGGGCTGCGCAGGCGGATGGATGTCCGGATTCGGCAGCGGGTAGAGCCCGTCCACCGCGAGCTGCCCGTCAGTCAGGGTGCCCGTCTTGTCGACGCAGATCACGGTGACCCGGGCCAGGACCTCGACGGCGGCCAGCTCTTTGACCAGGCAGCGGCGTCGCCCGAGGCGGATGATGGCCACGGCCAGCGCCACGCTCACCAGCAGCACCAGGCCCTCGGGCACCATGGGCACGACGCCGGCGACGCTCCGCTGAGTTGCTTGACGCCAGGCGAGCCCGGCCCGCTGCTGACCCCAGACGAGCAGCAGGGCGGCCGGGACGAGGGCGATCGCCACTCTCCGGAGCAGCCGGTCGATGTCCCGTTGCATCTCGGCCTTGAGGACCCGGAAGCGGCGGGCCTGCGCGGCCAGCTGGGCGGCGTACGCTTCCGCGCCGACCTGCTGGGCTTGGTAGCGGCCCGAGCCCCCGACCACCAGGCTGCCGGAGAGGAGGCGGTCACCGGGCGCTTTGGGTTGCGGGTCGGCTTCGCCGGTGAGCATAGACTCGTCCACCTCGAGGGACCTGGCCTCGATGACCTCACCGTCGACCACGACCTGGTCGCCGGGGCCCACCTCGAGCAGGTCGTCGACGACGAGCTTGGAGGGGTCGAGCTCGCGGGGGGTGCCGTCGCGGATGACCGTGGCGCGGGGCGCAGCCAGGATGGCGAGACGGTCGAGTGTGCGTTTGGCCCGCAGCTCCTGGACGACGCCGACGGCGGCGTTGATCACCAGGATCAGGCCGAAGGTGGCGTCTTGGAGGGGCGCCACGACGAGGATGACGGCGAGCAAGCCGCCGAGCAGAGCGTTGAACGTGGTGAAGACGTTGGCTCGCAAGATCTGCAACACGGTGCGACTGGGGTGCGCCGGAGCGGTGTTGACTCGACCCTCACGAACCCGCTGGGCAACCTCCGTCGAGCTGAGCCCGGCGACGGCTTGCACTGGCACGCAGCCATCCTTACAGCTCTCGGTGGTCGCGCCCTCAAACGTTCCTCGGCAGGTTCGACGGTTGGGTGAGGTGTGACCGGCCGGGCGATCGTAGAGCCCCTCCCCCGCACGTTATGTGGCCGCCCAACCACACCGAGCGTCGACCGCATTTTGTGGTGGTCGCGGTCCGCACAGTGAGATTTCTCGGCTGTAGGCAGCGATTCGATGTCGATTCGACGGAGGATGCGCCGAATTCGGCGGGCGGACGTTTCGACCGAAAACCGCGGAACGCCCGTGAGCGACTACTTTGCGTGACCAAACGGCCATCGGGCAGGGAGTCCGCCCAGCCTGCCCTCGCCGGCCCCAGCTACCTTCCCCGCATGGCCGCCGTCGTCCGACTGCCCAGCCCGGTGCTGGTCGTCCTGGCTGGTCCGTCCGGCTCCGGCAAGACCACCTGGGCCGAGGCCAACTTCGAGCCCGGCCAGATCGTGTCCACCGATCGTCTCCGACTGCTCGTCGGCGAGGGAGAACACGACCAGCGCGCCTCCAAGGATGCCTTTGCCCTGCTCGACCAGGTGCTCGTCGCCCGAACGCGTCGACGGCTCACCACCGTGCTCGACACCCTCGGCTACGACGAGGAACTGCGCCAGCGCTGTCGCTACCTCGCCGCCGAGTCCGGGATGACGTGCGTCGCCATCGCCTTCGACACCTCGCCCAGCGAATGCCGGGCAAGGAATCGGTCCCGCGACCGCCGGGTGCCGGACCACGTCCTGACGGGACAGCTCCGGCAGTGGGTCGAGCTGCGTGAAGCCCTCCCCACCGAAGGATTCGACGCCATCCACCCGCCCGGCCGCGTCGAACTCGTGCCGGCCGAATTCGCAAGCTCTGCCACGGGGCAAGACCGGAAGCCAAACGCGCTCGCGTTCGGCCTCCAGGTCAATACCTTCGCCTGGCCCGGCGGCCCGACCGAGACCGCCTCCCGCCTGGCAGCCATCGCCCGTACCGCCGAGGACAACGGCTTCCGGTCTCTGTGGGTGATGGACCACACCAGGCAGATCCCGCAGGTGGGGCCCGCCTGGGAGGACCTGCTCGAGTGCTTCACGACGCTCGGGTTCTTGGCGGCCGCCACGGATCGAATACGCCTCGGGCCGTTGGTCGCCGGCATCACCTACCGCAATGTCGCGCAACTCGGGAAGATGGTGGCCACGCTGGACGTGCTCTCCAAGGGCAGGGTCACCTGTGGCCTCGGACTGGGCTGGTTCGAGCAGGAGCACCGGGCCTATGGCTGGCGCTTTCCC
>JAXDQG010000726.1:0-3627 GCA_034667945.1 Acidimicrobiia bacterium
TTGCCAGATGCCACAAGGCGGCGCCGATCGAGCTCCACGTGGTGTCGATGCCCGCCAGTAGCAGCAGGAAGCAGGTGCCGAGGATGTGCTTCTCGGTGAGCGGGGCGCCATCCAGCTCGGCGTCGAGAAGCTGGCTCACCAGGTCACCAGTCCGCTCCTCGCGACGCAGGGCCACCTGCTCGCGGAAGTAGTCGAGCACCTCGCGGGTCGCCTGCCGACCGACCTCCCGGTCGGTGGGACCGATCTGCAGGACGCGGATGGCCCAGTCGGTGAAGCGCGGCTCGTCCTCCTCCGGTACGCCGAGCATGGCGCCGATCACGCGGACCGGGATGTGCTGCGCATAGTCGATGGCTGCGTCGGCGCGCTCGTCACCACGGGCCAGGACGACGTCGATGAGCTCGTTGGCGATGCGGCGCGTGAGCGGCGTGAGCGCGTCGATCGCCTTCGGCGAGAACGCCGGTAGCAGCAACCGCCGGGACGCGGTGTGGAAGGGTGGGTCAGCGGTGATCGGCGGCGCCACCAGCGGATTGTTGCCTTCGAGGCCTGTCACCCCGACGTTGCGGGACGAGAAGTGCTCGGTGTCGTGCGCAACCGTCTGGATGTCCTCGTAGCGCGTCGGCATGTACGAACCGCCCCAGCGCTCGGTGTGGGCGACGGGGCAGCGCTCGCGCAGGTCTGCGTACACGGAATATGGATCGACGACGAACCCCGGATCGAACAGATCGAAGTCGATGCTCCAGTCGTGTACCGGACCGCTCTCGGTCGTCACGTTCAGCTCCCCCTGCCTACTGCTGCGACTCGCGAAGAGTACTCCGCACCGACGCGTTTCTCCCGGTCCCTTTCCCATGCCCGGACGCGGCCTAACCACCACATCTGGTTACCTCACTCTCCGTGGGATGGTTGGGCTACGTGACGGTGTCGTAGCGTCGCCCTGTCGGCCGCCTCGAGGAGCGCTGAGTGGATCTCCGTACCGTGCCCTACAAGTGGGTCGTTGCCTCGATCTTCGTCGTGGGGCTGTTCATGGACATCATGGACACCACCATCGTCAACGTGGCCCTTCCCACCCTGTCCCGAGAATTCGGGGCCTCCGGCGGGACCGTGGAGTGGGTCGTGCTGGGCTACCTGCTCTCACTGGCGGTGTGGATCCCCGCGTCCGGCTGGATCGGCGACCGGTTCGGCACGAAGAAGACCTTCTTGTTCGCGCTCGCCGCGTTCACGCTTGCCTCGGCTCTGTGCGGGCAGGCCCACAGCCTCGGTGAGCTGATCGCCTTCCGGGTGCTGCAGGGCGTGGGCGGCGGGATGCTCACACCGGTCGGCACCGCCATGCTGTTCCGGGCCTTTCCGCCCGTGGAGCGGGCCAAGGCCTCGACCATCCTGATGATCCCGACGGTGCTGGCCCCTGCGCTCGGTCCCATCGTCGGCGGCTGGTTGGTCACCGACGTCTCCTGGCGCTGGATCTTCTACGTCAATCTCCCGCTCGGCGTCCTTGGCTTCCTCATCGGAGCGTTCTTGCTGAAGGAGCATCGCGAGCCGACGGCGGGGCGTTTCGACGTCCCCGGCTTCGTGCTCTCCGGCGCTGGCCTGGCGCTGGTGCTCTTCGCGCTGTCGCAGGGACCCGAGATCGGCTGGCTGACCGTGCAGGTGATCGGCACCGGGCTGACCGGCATCCTGCTGTTTGCACTGCTCGTGTACGTCGAACTGCGGGTGCCCCACCCGATGCTGGCGCTGCGCCTCTACAAGGAGCGGATGTTCCGCAACGCCAACATCATCCTGACGTTCTCCTACGGCGGCTTCGCCGGCGTGCTGTTCCTCATGCCGTTGTTCCTGCAGGAACTGCGGGGCTTGTCCGCCCTGCAGTCGGGACTCACCACGTTCCCGCAGGCCGTCGGGGTCATGATCTCCAGCCAGGTCGTCGGGCGGATCTACCATCGCGTCGGGCCGCGGCGCCTGATCTTCGCGGGGTTGATCGCCGTGGCCGTCGCCAGTGTGGCCCTCGTGTTCGTCGACCTCAGCACCAACCTGTGGTGGATCCGGGGAATCCTGTTCGTGCGAGGCATGGCCATGGCCGCCTCGTTCGTGCCGCTGCAGGCGGCCACCTACGCCAACATCTCGCCCTCGGATACCGGGCGGGCCTCGGCCATCTACAGCACACAACGGCAGGTCGCGGCCGCCTTGGGGGTGGCCATCCTGGCCACGGTGTGGATCTCGAGAACAAACGCCCTCACCGCCGGCGCGGCCAACACGGCGGCAGTGACGGCGGCCAAGCTGGGCGGCTACCACGATGCCTTCCTGGTGGGGGCCATCATCGCAGTGATCGGCGCCTTGTCAGCGCTGCTCATCCGCGACACCGATGCGGCCAGCACCATGCGTCCTCGCCAGCCGAAGCGGGACGAGCGGGCCGAGAGCGACGTCGTTTTGGCTTCGGGCTGAAGGGCCGGGGGCTGATGGCCCGCGGGCTGATGGCCCCTCGGGCGCGGGTGGCGGCATTCGTGCGACGATCATCGTCGTGTCTTCCACCGCCGAACCGATGCCACTTGCCGACACTTGCGATGCCGGCGCGGGTAGCGGCGTGGCCGTTGTGAGCTTCGACATCGACGGGACCATGTGCTTCGGCGATCCGCCGGGCCCCGTCACGCTCGACCTGGTTCGGGCGGTGGCTGCGTTGGGCCACGTCATCGGGTCCGCATCCGACCGGGCCCGAACTGATCAGGCGGGACTGTGGGAGCGGCACGGAATTGACGTGGCGTTCGTGGGGGGCAAGCACCACCTCCCCGAGGTCAAGGATCGCTTCTCCGCAGTTCGCTACGTCCACATCGGCGACACGGAGATCGACGCCCATTTCGCTCGTCTGGCCGGCTTCGAGTTCGTCCCGGTGCTGGAGCTGCCGTCACCGGGAGACCCGGGCTGGCTGCTCTAGGCGGTGAACCGCGCGGGCTTCGGTTCACCAGCCATTTCGCTCGTGTGCCGACCTCCGACGTAGTCTGAGCGCAGCTCTGCCAAGGGGGGACCTGGCATGCAATACGACCTGGTGATTCGCAACGGCACCGTGGTTGACGGGTCGGGCGGTGCCCCATACCGGGCGGATGTGGGTATCCGCCATGGGCGCATCGTGCAGCTTGGGCGCATCCGGGACCGCGGACGTGACGAGATCGACGCCGAGGGTCACGTCGTCACTCCCGGCTTCATTGACGGGCACACCCACATGGACGCCCAGGTGCTGTGGGACCCGCTCGGGACCTGTTCGTGCTGGCATGGCGTCACCTCGGTGGTGATGGGCAACTGTGGCTTCACGCTGGCGCCGGCCCGGGCCAACGAGCGGGGCCTTGTGGTTCGCAACCTGGAGCGGGCCGAGGACATCTCGGCCGAGGCCATGGCGGCCGGGATCGACTGGACCTGGGAGACCTTCCCGGAGTACCTCGACACCCTCGCCCGGTTGCCCAAGGGCATCAACTACGCGGCCAACGTCGGCCACTCGGCGCTGCGCACGTGGGCCATGGGGGAGCGGGCCTTCGAGGAACCCGGCACCGAGGCCGACCAGGAGGTCATGGCCCGCGAGTTGCGTGACGCCCTGCGGGCCGGGGCCATCGGCTTCACCACGAGCCGGACCACCAATCACGAGACCTCCGA
>JAXDQG010000727.1:0-8576 GCA_034667945.1 Acidimicrobiia bacterium
TTGTCGTCCTGGTTGTCGGCGGTGACGATGTACATGTCCCGCCGATCGGCCCCACCGAAGCACACGCTGGTCACCATCTTGGCGGGCACCGGGATGCGCCCGACCTCCTTGCCGTCGGCGGAGAAGGCCCGCACCGAGCGCGACCCGGAGACGTCGGCCACCCAGATGGTGCCGTTCTCGTCGATGGCCAGACCGTCGGGCTCGAGGTCGTCGGACTGCACCGCGAAGCGGGCATTGGAGGCGGTGCCGTCATCGGCCAGATCGTGCGCCCACACCGCTTTGCGGCCGGTGTCCGAGTGGTAGATCGTCCGCCCGTCGGGCGACAGGCCAATGCCATTCGTGAGCGTCACCTGGCCGTAGAGCTGCATGGCCTTGCCCTCGGCTTCGATGCGCCAGCACTCACCATCCTGCCGCTCGCCTTCGGCGAACGGGTCGGTGCGCAGGGTGCCCACGATCAACCGACCCGACGCATCCGGGAAAAAGTCGTTGAAGCCCGTCGAACCCTCGGGCTTCTCGAGCAGCACCCGGGTCTCGCCGTCGCGCACATGCGCGATGTTGCGACCACCGACCACGATTCCGCCATCGCGATGGATGGCGATACCACCGACACCACGACGCTTCGGCACGGCCACGCTGACCTCCCCGTCCGGACTGCGCCGGTAGACGCCTCCGTTGGGGACATCTGAGAAGTAGAGATTGCCGGTGGAGTCGACCCGCGGGCCCTCCAACAGTCCATAGCCCCAGCACAGGGCCTCGAGTTCAGGCACGCTTCCCCCTTCAGAGCCGGCGGATCGCGACCCGCGGCAGGTCACGAGTCACCGGGATGTGAACCGCCTCGGCGACGGATGTATGGCGGCGCCGTCCCCGGGCGCTAGGCCGCGTTGAGCAGCGAGTCGAGATACTCGGCCATGGCCCAGCCGAACGCCACCAGCACGTCACCCTTGTCCGTCTCGAGGCCGTTGAACAGCGCCTCGATGTCGGTGTCGACGCTCGACTCGGAGCGGTAGTCGAACCGACAGCTCATGGCGCCGTCGCCTCGGGCCACGAAGGCCCGGTCGTCATAGGCGGAGGTCTCGACGCCGAAGCGCTTCGCCAACCGCCGGCCCCAGGCCCGCTCCTCACCCGAGGCCTTGTGGCCGGGACGAGGGACGATGTCGTTCAGCGTGGCGTAGGCCTCGAAGGCGTTGCCATGCACCATGCGGGAGCCGATGAGCACGTCTTCGTCGGGGAAGGCCAGCACCGCCCGGCGCAGCTTGTCCCGGATGATGGCGGACAGGATGTCCGGCGCATCGTCGCAGCGGGCCACGCAGGCCAGACCGACGAGCACGCTCGGCGTACCACCTATCCGTTCCAACGTGCAGAACGAGAACCCGACCAGTCTGTCGTCACGGCGGGCCAGGGTCGCCAAGACCCAGGCTTCTGCCTGCTTCGACAAGACCCCGATCTCGAAACCGTCACCTACCGACTCCGACAGATCGGCCATCTCGGCCAGGTCGGCGTCCGATAGAGCGGTGCAATCCTTGGTCACGACGTGGATCGCCATATCAGCCAATGCCCCCAGCATCACCGGCGTCGCACAACGTCACTAGTTCAGTCCCTGAACCGACCTGCGTGCAAGCTGGCTGAATCGCCAGACGACGGTGGTCGCCCACCGACATCTTCGGTACCTGTCCTTCACTCGTCATCGACGTAACCACACCACCCATTCCACCACGGGACGGAACCCCAAGCGGTAGTAGACCTCCACCGCGCCCATCTCGGCGACAAGCCAACCCCAGGCCGCGCCCCGCCCGGAAGCATGCGTGAGGAGGTCGGCCACCAGGGCCGTTGCCAAGCCACGACCTCGCCACGGGACCAGCGTCGCCACACCCGTCACGCCCACGCTGCCACCCCGGCAATGCCCATGCGCCTTGGCCACCACCGTCCCATCGGCGCCGCCGCAGACCACCGTGCGGAAATCCGGATCCAAAAGCGCAACCGCCGGCAGGAACCGGCGGGCCACGGCCGCCGGCAGGCCGAAGCAGCTCACCTCCAGGTGATGGAGGGCATCGACGTCTTCGACCTCGGCAGTCCGCAGCACCGGTCCGACACGGCCGGCTGCCTCACCGACGACCCGTGCGTCGGGCGGCAACGCCGCGGCCATACCGAGGCGGCGCAGGGTGGGCCGCAGACCGGCGTCGGTCATGGCCGCTTCCAGGCTCGGATAGGTGGCAGTGGGGATGTCGACGCCCAGGGACGCCCCGTGGGCGGCACAGAGGGCCTCGGCCGCCTCGATGGCCCGCACGGGATCGGCCGGCTCGGCTTCGACCAGCACCGTGTTGAGCGTGGGCGTGCCGGTCTCGACCAGGGCCACGACCAGCCCATCGTGGCGGTACAAGGCCGATCCGTTGATATTGGCGCACTGCCGCTCCCAGGCAGCGACGAGCCCATCGTCGATCAGCCGCTCAGGAGGGCGAGAAGTCACAACAGCACCGATTCTGCCCCCAACAGCTCACGCAACTCACCCACCAGGCCGTTGGAAGTGTCCACCGAGAACGCATCGGCCAGCTGCACGATCCGCTCCTCGGCTCCTCCCTCGAGATGGAGGAACACCTCGGCGTCGCCCGGATGGGCCGACAGCTTGTCCCTCAGGTCGTTGATGAGCAGCTGATCGCAACGGGAGACCGGCACCCGGAGGCGCAATGGAGGCGTGCGGGCCACCGCCGTGAGGTCGGCCAACTCGACCGAGGAGACCACGACCTTGGGCAGGTCGTCACGCTTGTCGATGCGGCCCTCGATGAGCACGACCTGGTCGTTGGTCTCCTCGGTCAGCAGGTGACCCCACAGCTGCATGGTCTTGGGGAACACCATGCATTCGACCGAATCCGACAGATCTTCGAGGGTGAAGACCGCCATCAGATCGCCCTTCTTCGTCCATTTGCGGACCAGGCCCGTGACCACCCCCCCGACAACGGCCCGGTTGCCGTCCTCCTTCTCACCCAAATCGCCCAAGGAGCAGTCGACCTTGCGTGCCAGGAACTTCTCGGCGCCCATCAAGGGATGGTCGGAGACGTAGAGCCCCAGCATCTCCTTTTCGAATGCCAGTTTCTGCCGCTTGGCAAAGTCGATGTCGGGGATGGCCACGTTCTCGGTGAACGACGGTCCAGCGCCGTCGCCCTGCGCTCCGAAAAGGGTCTGGATCCCCATGGCGTGCTCTCGTCGACGGGCGAGGGCGCTGTCGATGATCTGCTCGTAGACGGTGAGGAGCCCTTGCCGGGGGTGTCCCATCGAGTCGAAGGCACCGGCCTTTATGAGAGACTCGACCGTACGCTTGTTGAGGACCTTCTCGTCGACCCGGCCACAGAAGTCATAGAAATTGTTGAATGCGCCGCTGTCATCTCGGGACTTGATCAGCAGCTCGACCAGGCCCTCGCCCACATTCCGTACCGCGGACAGACCGAAATAAATGCCCTTGCCGTCCGGCGTCGGCACGAAATCGCTCTCCGACCGGTTGACATCAGGTGTCAATACCGTGATACCGAGCTGCCGACATTCGTTGAGGTAGACGCCCGCCTTGTCGAGATTGGTCTTGACACTCGTCAATAGCGAGGACAGGTATTCGACCGGATAGTTGGCCTTCAAATACGCAGTCTGATAGGTAATGTAGCCGTAACCGAAGCTGTGCGATTTGTTGAACGCGTAGTCGGCGAAACGCTCGATCACGTCGAACAGCTCTTTGCCCAGTGTCTTTCCGTATCCGGTGGCCTCGACGCCCTCCTCGAACTTCTGGCGCTCTTTCGCCATGAGCTCGCGGATCTTCTTGCCACAGGCCTTGCGGAGATTGTCGGCTTCGGCGAGGGAATAACCGGCGAACTTCTGGGCCACCCGCATGACCGATTCCTGATAGATCATCAGGCCGTACGTGTCATGGAGCACGTCTTCCGCGTCGGGATGGAAGTACTCGACCGGTTTCCGACCGTTCTTTCTGTCCGCATAGTCGTAGTGCATGTTCACCGACATCGGGCCCGGGCGGTACAGGGCGATGACGGCGGACACATCCTCGAAGCTGCTGGGGGCCATGGCCCGGAGCAGCGCCCGCATCGGCGGTGACTCCAGCTGGAACACGCCGACGGTGTCGCCCCGGGACAGCAGCTCGTAGCTGGCCGGATCGTCGAGCGGAACGTTGTCGATGTCGAGCTCGATCCCCCGACTGCGCTTCATCACCGCCAGCGTGTCGGAGATGACGTCGAGGTTTCGCAGCCCGAGGAAGTCCATCTTGAGCAGTCCGAGGTCTTCGACCCCATGCATCTCGTACTGCGTGACGACCGGGGCATTCTCGGGGGGTTGCCCGGCCTCGGGCTTGCGCTGGATGGGCAGGTAATCGGTGAGCGGGTCGCGGGTGATCACCACGGCAGCCGCGTGGATGCCGTCCTGGCGGCGGAGGCCCTCCAAGCCCCGGGCCACGTCGACCACCTTGCGCACATCGGGGTCGAGCTCGTACATGCTCCGCAGCTCGGTGGCCATCTTGTAGCCGTCCTCGAACTTGGGCACCGGGTCGAGACAGGCGTAGAGCGGCGTGTCACGACCCATCACCAGCGGCGGCATGGCCTTGGCGATCTTGTCGCCCACGGCGTACGGATAACCGAGCACCCGGGCGGCGTCCCGCACCGCGGCCCGGGCCTTGATCTGGCTGAACGTGACGATCTGGGCCACGTGATCTCGTCCGTAGCGTTCGGCGGCGTAGCGGATCATTTCGTCGCGGAAGCGGGAGTCGAAATCCATGTCGATGTCCGGCATGGAGATGCGCGACGGGTTGAGGAACCGCTCGAAGAGCAGGTCGTAGCGGATGGGGTCGAGCTCGGTGATTCTCAGGCAATAGGCGACCGCGCAACCGGCCGCGGAGCCACGGCCCGGCCCCACCCGGACCCCGGCGTCTCTGGCGTAACGGATGAGGTCCCACACGATCAAGAAGTACGAGCTGAAGCCCATGTCGCCAATGACCTTGAGCTCGTAGGCCAGACGATCGACCGCCGTGTCGGGCAGGTTGGCGCCCCAGCGGGCACGCGCCCCTTCCATGGTCAGGTGCTGGAGGTAGTCAGCGTCGTCGGTGAAGCCCTCCGGGATGGGGAACCGGGGCAGCTGCGGCTTGCCGAAGGCGATGTCCAGCTTGGCGCGCTCGGCGATCCAGAGGGTGTTGTCGCAGGCTTCGGGCACGTCTCGGAAAAGGTCGCGCATCTCGGCGGCGGTCTTCAGATAGTGCTGGTCGCCGCTGAACTTGAAGCGGTCCGGGTCCGACATGACGGCGCCGGTCTGCACGCAGAGCAGGGCGTCGTGGGCCTCGCAGTCTGCCCGGTCGGTGTAGTGCGAGTCATTCGTGGCGAGCAGTGGCGCATTGATGTGCTTGGCCAGGCGGAACAGCTGCGGGTTGGTGCGGTGCTGCTCGGGAATGCCGTGGTCCTGGATTTCGACGAAGAGATTGTCGCGGCCGAAGATGTCCTGCAGGCGGGCGGCTTTGGTGACGGCGCCCTCGAAGTCGTCGGCCAGCAGTGACTGCAGCACGTGGCCGCCCAGACAGCCGGTGGTGACGATGAGGCCCTCGGAGTGTTCCGAGAGGATGTCCCAGTCGACCCGGGGCTTGTAGTAATAGCCCTCCAGGTAGGCCCTCGACGCCAGCTGGATGAGGTTCTTGTAGCCGACTTCGTTCTCGGCCAGCGCCGTCAGGTGGTAGTAGAGCTTCTTGCCGCCCTCGGCATCGCCGCCGGTGTCGTCGATGCGGCCCCGCCGGGCGGGCCGCTCGAAGCGCGAGTCGTGCGCCATGTAGAGCTCGGAGCCGACCACCGGCGTGACCCCGACCTTGCGACAGGCGGAGTAGAAGTCGAGAACCCCGTACATGTTGCCGTGGTCGGTGATACCGACCGCCGGCTGGCCATCTTGCGCGGCCTTGGCCACCACGTCGGTGACCCGTGCGGCACCATCGAGCATCGAGTACTCGGTGTGCACGTGCAGATGGACGAACGAGTCGGCCACGCGTGCTCCTCTGGCGGTGAGACGGTCGTCCACAGCGTCGCCCACAGGGCCTGTGGACGAATGACACGACTGTGATTCGCCAGATTAGCCGCGGCCGGCAGGCTGCGCGGTGGCGAGCCCTCGGAGGATTTGGCCGGCCCGGCGTCGCGAGGCGCGCGGGGGCCGTTGCTCCCGCTAGAGGTAGGTGCCCGGGCGGCCGTCGCCTGGCTCGGGGCGCCCGCCCGGACGGGCGCCCGGGCCGATCTGGCGCATGGACTCCAGCTGCTGGCGGGCCGCCATCTGCTGGGCGAACATCGTGGCCTGGATGCCCTGGAACAGCCCTTCCAGCCAGCCGACGAGCTGGGCCTGCGCGATGCGAAGCTCTGGGCCGGAGGGAGGGTTCTCCGCGGAGAACGGATGGGCCAGCCGGTTCAGCTCACTGCGCAGGTCTGGCGAGAGCGTGGAGGCCAACTCCTGGATGGAGGTGTCGTAGATCGCCCGGAGGCGATCACGACCGGCCTCGTCGAGATCGGCCGCCCGAGCTTCTTCGAGCAGGGCCCTCACCATCGTGCCGATGCGCATGATCTTGGATGGCTGCTCGATGACCTCGGTGTTCTCACCATCCGAGGACCCGCCCTGAGCAGGCTGGACGATCTCGGGCGTCTCCACCGAGGCGTTGGAGTCGTTCTGCACAACTCGTCATCGTAGGGCGCCCACGCCGAGATGCCGGACGGGTCTGCGCTTCATTCGCCGCCGGACGTCACCAGCAGGGGGACCAGCATCTCCGCCGGAGTGAGCGATCCATGCCGGCCGAGGAGGGCAAACGGGCCGGTGTCCGCAGGATCGAAGAAGGCCAGCGTGCCTTTGGCGGCGAGCGCCACCTCGCCAAGGCGGGAGGCCGCCTCTTCGCTGACCTTGGGCCCGAGCCAGCCTTGCCTCAGGACCTCGTCCCGGCTGCGAACCCAGGCGTGCACGTCGTGGTGCCGATGCGCCGCCTCCAGCAAGGCCCGGCCCCTTCCCGGTCGGGCGTGGAGCCACCGGAAACGGGCTTCGCCCGACTGCGCCGCGGTATGGGCCAGCACGTCAGGATGGGGCTGGATCGTGCGGTTGCCGGTCTCGAGCTGGCCGTGATCGGCGGTGATGACGAGGGAGCAGTAGCGCGGAAGGACCGCGATGAGGTCCTCGACCAGGCGGTCGGCCGATCGGAGCTCGGCGTCGTAGAAGGGGCCCAGGCCGTACTCGTGGGCAACCTTGTCGATGCCCTCGTAGTAGGCGTAGACGAAGGGCTCGCCCTGGCGCACGAGCTGGGCTACCTGGGTCACCATCGAGGAGGCCATGCGGTAGCCGTAGAAGCGGGCGCCGGCCAGGTGCGCATGGGTGAAGCCGGTGTCGACGAACTCGGCCCTGGTCACCACCGGCGGCCGCTGGCCGGCGAAGGGCTCGTGATACTGGAGCTTGCCGGGCACGTACACCTTGCGGCAGTCGCCCCGTGGCGTCGACCAACGGAGAACGTTCAAGACGTCGGATTCGACCCACATGCGGTAGCCGACGATGCCGTGCTCACCCGGTGGCAGGCCGGTGGTGATGGAGGTGAGGGCTGCGGCCGTGGTGGACGGGGCGATGGTGGTGATGGCACCACCCGACATGTGGCTGAGCGTGGGTGCCAGGAGGCGCCGTTCCTGCAGCTGCTCCCAGCCGAGACCATCGAGCACCAGCAGGACGACCTGCTCGGCCCGGGCGGTCGTGGGCAACCAAGCGGGCGTGTGGGACCACTCCAGCAAGGCGGGTACGACGTTGCTGAC
Source organism: Acidimicrobiia bacterium (assembly GCA_034667945.1). Classification (GTDB taxonomy): domain Bacteria; phylum Actinomycetota; class Acidimicrobiia; order Acidimicrobiales; family CAIXPF01; genus JAXDQG01. The sequence continues at coordinate 7,788 of JAXDQG010000727.1, forward strand.
GCATGCACCCCCGTAATCGGGCGCCACAAACTGGTCGTCGGGTTGCTCGTCGTCCTGTTCGTCGCCGGCGCTTGGCCCCTTACTCACACGTTCCACTCAACCACCTGGCCTACGGTTAACGCCAGACATGCCGTGACGAGGTGCGAAAGGGCGGCTGGTGTGCGGTGCGTTGGCAAGTCGGGCCGGCGTGCGCCCGTGACCTAGCATTACGACTTGTGAAGGTGTCCACCCGAGGGGACTACGCCAGCCGAGCGCTTGTGTCGCTTGCGCTCCACGCTGGTGATGGTCGTCCTACCTCGGTGCGGGACATCGCCGAGCGCACGGGGCTGCCCCAGCCGTACCTCGAGCAGATCCTGCTGGCGCTGAAGGGTGCCGGGTTGGTGCGCTCGAAGCGGGGCGTGGGTGGGGGCTATGTGTTGGCCCGGCCTGCGGACCGCATCACGCTGTCCGACATCGTGGGTGCGGTGGACGGGCCCATCACCGCGGGCGACTTCGGTGAGCCGCACACGAACGGAGCCTGTGATCACGAGGGGCAGTGCGTGCTCCTGGCCATCTGGGCCGATGTGGGCGATCGCATGCGGGCGTTGCTGGGTTCGATCACGTTGGCCGAGATCGCCGGGATTGCCCGCGGCGAGCAGCCCTGGCCGGAGCCCGCCAGCCTACAACCGACGCTCAACTGAAGTCTTCGCCCCGTCGTCCGCTTGCGGCGAGGCGCCGGCTCCCCTCACACCTTCTCGAGTGGAGGAAGGCGCGCTGGCCCGTCGAGGCCGAGCGGCTGGTGAGTGCGCG
>JAXDQG010000728.1:0-6227 GCA_034667945.1 Acidimicrobiia bacterium
GTTGGGCGTCTCGGAAGTGGCGACGATGTCCATGAACCCGCTGTACGCCATGCCTATGGTGTCCTGGCATGGTTCCTCGGCTATCGGTCCCTTGAAGCCGAGTCCACCACCTTGGGCGTAGATCAAGCGGTCGTTGACTCGTCGTAGTGTGTCGACGTCCGCGCCGAGCCGGGCGAGCCCGGCGTCGCGCAGGTTGGTGAGGAACACGTCCGCCCGGCCGATGAGCTCATGGAACACCGCCCGACCCGACTCGCTCGTGACGTCGAGAGCCAAGGCCCTCTTGCCTCGATTGACGGCCCCGTAGATCCACTGCCGGCCCCGTTCGTCGAGCGGCACGCCATGCACCGCCGCGGCGCCGCGCATGAAGTCGTGCTGACCGACAAGTTCGATTTTGATGACGTCAGCGCCCAGGGCGGCCAACATCATCCCCGCGACGGGTCCCTGGATGTACAGGCTGATCTCCACGACTCGCGTGCCACTGAGCGGCCCCGCCGGGTGGTGCTGCCCCGGCACCGATGAGTTCTCGGACCCGGCGTCGAATTCGCGTTCTGATTGCAACTCGGATGCCCTTTTGTCGGCGGCTACTTGCAGATCTGCGCGGTCGGGTTCCAGGCACAGGGCTTGGACACGCCGGAAACGTCGACGGGCTTGCCCTGGTTGTGCCAAACCTGCTCGGCGGCGCTCCATTTCTGGAAGATGGCGCTTTCGAACAGGTAGGGATCCTTGTTGCCGCTGGCGTTGAGCTTCATTCCCTCGAGCAGCATCGGGTCGGTCATGTCGATCGTCCGCGAGGCGAGGATGAAGTTGGAGCGGGTCAGGCCGCCGGGGAGGGTCCCTGCGATCTGGAGGAGCTGAGCGATGAGCCAGCCGCCGCCGAGGCCGGTGTTGTAGTCGCCGGTGCCGTCCGGGTCGAGGCCGCGGGCCTTGATCTGATCACGTGCGAACGCCACGAAAGCGTCGCTTCGCAAGCTCTTGTCCTTGATGTCTATGCCGCTGCCGTTCACGACCCACCAGCCGTCGGCGGCCATGCCATCGCCGCCCACCGCTCCCTTGGTGGTCGGACCGACGGGTAGACAGATGTTCGGCAGGAACAGGTACTTCGTGGTCTGGTGCATGCCGTTCTGGGCTGCCTCGTTGATCGTGGTCGGGCACTGTGCGCCGCCGACCATCACGAAGAAGAAGTCGGGCTTTTTAGCGGCGAGCGTGGTCATTGGATCGGTGATGGTCGGCGCGGCGAGTGCGACCTTCTCGCCCACCACGTCGAAGCGGGAGGCATTCGCCGAGCCGGCGAGGTACGCCTTCAGGGCATCGGTGGCGACCTTGCCGTAGTCGTTGTCGAGCGCCAACGTCGCGACGACCACCTTGCGATCGGCCGGGAACTCGCCGAGGTGTTGGTCGATGAACGCGCCCCACATGATCGATTCAGTCGAGTACGCCAGCTGATAGCCGGTCGTCCAGGGATGGCTCACCGGGTCACCCCAGGCGGGATGCCCGCTGAGGATCACGGGGTTCGGCACGCAGCGCTGGTTCAGCTTGTCGTACACCTTGAACGTGTTCGCCGACGCCGAGGTGACATGGGCAAAGACCTTCTCAGAATCCAGCAGCTCATCGGTGAGCGCCGGAGTTCGGGCGGGGTCGGCCGCGTCGTCTTTGGTCAAATAGTCGACGGTGCGGCTCTTGCCCGTCGAGTCCTTGTAGGCGCCTTTGCTGCCGTAGTAGTCCACCATCGTGCCAATGCCCGCCGCGGTGGTGGGATTGGCGTAGATGCCGGAGAGGCCCATGGTGTGGCCGATCTTGATCTTGGTGTCACTGACCCCCTCGGTGTCCGACCAGCCGGAAGGGCACTTCGACAGGTCGAGCGAGAAGCCGTCGGGCCCTGTCAGCGTCTTGCCGTCGGCGGAGGGGCCCCACTTGTTGTCCTTGATCCGCTGCACCACCGCGTCCCGTTGCTTCGCCCACAGCGCTTCCCAGTCGTTCATCGAGGCGGGACGGGGCACCGCAGTTGCGGCGGTGCTGCTGGTGGCGGCGTTGTTCGCTGGTGTGCTGCTCGTGGCGCCACCAGCGCTGGTGGCGGTCACCGCCGACCCGCTGTTGCCACTACCGCATGCGGTCAGCGCCGCCACCGCCACTGCGGCCGCCATCACGCCGAGCCATCGAACACCACGTCTTGGCATTTCCCCCTCCTTGGAATTTCCGACTCCAGCGCGAGAGATCTCGCGAGTCACGAACGGGACCCGGTGAGCCCGATGCTGCGCTTCCAGATCGTCGTCAGCGTGGCCACCAACTCGTCCTCGTCGTACGGGCCGCCCAGCGCGAGCAGCTCGAAGCACAGGCCCGAGATCATCACGCCGAGTGCCGAGGCCATGTACTGCGTGTTGATCGCCGGGTCGGCGAGGCCCGCCTCTTGCATGCGGCGGATCCCCCGCTCGATCCGCCCGCGGAACTTGCCATCCGCGCTCTCCTGGCGATGGCGGCGCACGTCCGGGTTGATCATTGAGACCTGCAAGATGATGCCCATGATCGCCGCGTGCTGCGACCAGGCCCGCACGTACTGCCGCAGCGACTGCTCGAGGCGCGCGATCGGGTCGGGCACGTCGGTCGCCACGATCGCGGACTCGTACAGCGACGCGTTCACCGCATCCATCACCGCCCGAAGGACGGCCTCTTTGGTGTCGAAGTACGTATAAAAAGTGCCGTGGGCGACCCCGGCCCTGGCGGCAATGTCGGTGATGCGGGCGTTCAAGTAGCCCTGCTCCTCGAACACCTGGCGTGCCGCGCCGATCAGCTGCTCCCGGGTGCGTCGGCCCCGCTCGGTCGGTGGCGGCTCCGAGGGCGCAGGAACATCCCGGGTCGCCAACCGCTCCGACCCGTTCCGATTGCGTGCGGGGGCATGAGACGAAGCCTTCGCCGGGTCTGGTTTACCCTGGGACGTCATCGCGACATCCGATGGTCGAGTAGCCGAGCGACCATTGCCCGCCGGTTCCTATGACTCCGGCCGCCCGGCAGCGGAGCTGACGAGCTTCCAGTGGACAAGCGTGTAGGCCCGCTCGCCGACCTCGTGGTCCTCGAACACCGCTTCAACCGGCTCGCCGATGGCGAACGGCGCAAGCGGATCACCGACGAGGTTGCCCACCATACGGACCCCGCCGGCGTCGGGCAGCTCGACCAGTAGCACGACATACGGGCAGGCGTCGGTCAACGACCGGTGCACCGGGTGCCACACGCGTTCCCACGAGTAGATGCGACCGTTGGGCTCCACCTGCTCCCAGCCCATCGTGAAGCGGCGGCACTGGTGACAGATGATCTCCGGTCCCCACTGCCACGCCCCGCACTCGCGACAGCGCTGCACCCAAAGCTCGTGGCGTCTGCAGGCCTCCCAAAAGGGCAGATCCAGGCCGTCCCGCGACGGAACGGGCACCGGCAAGCCCTCGGGCAGCGCATAGCGGCCCACCCCGCTCATCACAGAACCTCCTCGGAGCCGAAGATGAGGGACGAGCCCAGTTCCACCATCGGCGCCGCCGCGGCGAAGCTCACCTTGGCATCGGGCACCGGGTTCGGCGAGTCCCCCCGGACCTGCCTGGCCGCCTCGATCATCAGCCCGAGGCCATGCATGTAGCACTCGGCGAGATTTCCGCCCGATGTGTTGAGCGGTAGTCGCCCATTGGGCGCGACGAGGTTCTCGTACGTGATGACGTCGTTCGCGTCCTCGTAGCTACAGAAGCCGTGCTCGACGAGCGCCATCACCACCCCGCCAGTGAAGTTCTCGTAGACCTGCACCGCGTCCACGTCCGCCGGCGTCACGCCCGCCTGGGCGAACAACCGGGGCGATGCCGTCTTGAAGGACCCGCTGGCGTAGTCGGGCACGTTGTGCACCGACGCATTCGATCGGTACCCACCGCCCTGTTGCACTCCCAGCAGATACGCGGGCCGATCGGTCAGGTCCTTGGCCAACTCGGCCGGCATGAGCAGCAGTGCGGCGGCCCCGTCGTTCTCCAGACAGCAGTCGAAGAGGCGGAATGGCTCCACGATCCACCGAGCCTCGTCGTACCCCTCCGACGTCAGCGGCCGGCCCCGCATCACCGCCCGCGGGTTCTGCTGCGCGTGGTGATAAGCGGCCAGCGACACCGCCTTCTGGGTGTCCGGACTTATCCCGTATTCCTGGAAGAAGCGGTTGACCCGCATCGCGTAGAACTGCGCGGCGGACAACAAGCCGTAGGGCGCGGTGAATTTGGTCGTCCCGGACACTTCGCGGGCACCGCCGCCCGAGCCGAAGCGCCCGTACTGGCCCTGCGCAAGCCCGCGATACGCCACCACGCAATCAGCCGACCCTGCCGCGATCGCCGCGGCGGCGTTCCCGATCGACGCCGCGGCCCCACCCCCGCCGGAGCCCCACTGCATGTTCGACAAGCGGATGTCATCACAGCCGAGTGCTGTGTGGATGCGAGTCGGCAGACCCCGGTCGTTGCTGTAGGTGCTGTAGCCGTCGATCCTCGATGGTGAGACGCCCGCGTCCTCGCACGCCGCCAGGATCGCCTGGAGAAGAAGCTCGAACTCGCTGTACGGCGACTGTCCGTACCGGTAGTAGGTCGACTCCCCTATGCCGACGACGGCGACCTTGCCGCGCAGCGACCGCTTGTTCCCCATCTCTCCCCCCCGGGCGACGAGCAGCGCTGAAATGCCCGATTCGAGCGACCTCACACCGGCGACAGCGAGTGCCCAGCGGCGCACGTCGAGAGGCAAAGCTTCTTGAAGTCGACGTCGATGTCAAATCCGCGGGCGGATGAGCCACCGTGGTATCGCGCGTCCAACCTTTGGGTTCGAATCCCAGGAAGCGTCCCGTCAAGTTGCCTGGGCACCGCGCAGCGATCCGCCGATTGGGTCGGACTCGCTTGTTAGTCCCGCTCGACCCTTCGCAACCCTCGCTCAGGTGTCCATGATTCAACGACGAGTTTGGTCGCTTCGGCGTTGAGTCCGGTGATGACGACCTCGCTGATGTCGGCGACGAACATCTCCCCGTCAGGCTGCTCGCTCGACTCGTCGGTTGTCGACGGGCCCGCAGGGATCGCGCATCCGGCGATCTTCGCCTCACCCGGCCATTCGCTCTCCCTGCCCTCGGCCGGGTGGAAGGTCGGACCGTGCAGCGCGAAGCGGGAATCCCGCCTGAGGTCCGCCCCCTTGCGTGAGGCGTCCATCGAACCGAATCGCAGTTCCCCGTCCGTGAACTCGCACTCAATGCCCGAGATGCGTGGCGAGCCATCTCCGCGAAGCGTCGCGATTGTCTTGTGGCGACCGGCGTCGAACAACTGCCGCACTCGCCCGGCGAACGCTGGTTCCGCTTGCTCGATCGCCTTCCATGCCGACACGGATCAGTAGGTTATTCGCGAGTCGACCGGTGCAATGCTCACTCGGTCCAGACGGTGAGCGGCATGCGTGTGGGGAAACGTGGCTGCGAAGGAGATACATCCGTCAGGGCGCATCCATCGCTAAGCGCTCGGAACGCGCCCTCGCTGACGTTGAGGAACTACAGGCGTTGGTGAGCCGCGCTGCATTCTGGGACGTGGTAATCCACACGGGCCAGAAAGCGTGCATTTCCCATCAATTGCTGACTACGTCGGTATCCGACTCGCTGCGACTCCTTTGGCGAGCATGCTATCGACTTCGACGGCGCTCAGACCACGGCGGTGACCGCCACTCTGATCCCGGATGTAGGCGACGCGTTGTCACTCTATGCCGATTCGCCCGGCATAAACTTTTCCCAAGAGGTCCACACTCTCCTCGCCCGCAAGAAGCGCACAGTACGTTGGTGCGTGGAGAGCGGTCGCCAGGTCCTGTACACGTTGACGCCGTCGTTGTGTTTGCTGACGCCGGCAGTGGCTACGCCTACTCCAAGACCTCGATCAGCTCGGCCGACCCGAAATGACGGGCACGTCCCGCCGTGCCGCCCGCTACGATCCGCTTCGATGCCTCGTGCATTCAATATTCTTGGTTCGCTGCAAGTGTTGATCGACGACTTCGACGTGACACCTCGAGCCGCGAAAGAGCGCAGTCTTCTGGCTTTGCTTGTAGTACATCACGGCCGGGTACTCAGTGCCGATCGGATCATCGATGAGCTGTGGCCGAGGCTCCCGGTCGATCGAGCATTTCGTGTTCTCTGGGTACGAGTAGCTGCGCTGCGAAAGACGCTCGAGCAGGTGGATCGCCAACGGTTGCTGCAGTTCGTGCCACCT
>JAXDQG010000729.1:0-6896 GCA_034667945.1 Acidimicrobiia bacterium
TCCCGGAACCGGTCGTGGCAGGCAGTGCCGCCCCGCCTATCCCCGACCCGCCTATCCCCGCCCGCCTGTCCTGCCGTCAATCCCGGCGAGAGCCGGTTGCGGTATCACCCGCCGGCTGGCAGTGTGCCGACGGCCGCCGCGCCGTCGGGCGCGGACACGCCCTTGGATGAGGGGAATGCGGTGACCGACGACCAGTTGGCGCGATTGAGCGATCGTCAGCAGATCGAGGAGGTGCTGAACCTCTATTGCCGAGGCGTCGACCGGTGCGACGAGGCAGTGCTGGCCGACTGCTACCACCCAGATGGCGTCGACGACCACGGAACCTTCGTCGGCCCTGGTCGGGAGTTCGCAGCCTGGGCGGTGAAAGGGGCGGCCAAGGCATGGGCTGCTTCCCACCACACCGTGCACAACATCCTCATCGAATGGCTCGGTACCGACGCCGCCAACGTCGAGAGCTACGTGCTGGCCTACAACCGACGCCAGGACGAGGCGGGACCCGTCGAGGTGTTTGCCGGGCGATACATCGATCGCTTCGAGCGCCGCGATGGCCGCTGGCGCATCAGTCGCCGGCTGGCGTTGCGGGATGTCGACACCTTGATGGACCGCCGCCCGTGGGCCGGCAAGATCAACAAGGGCGCTCGCTATCCCGAGGACCCGGTCTACACCCAGCGCTGAGCCTCCAAGCCCCCGCCGTTGCCGACCGGAGTCACGCCCAACGGCGTGCATTCATCGAGGACTAGCCCGACGGCTTGGCAGCCCCCTCCAACACGGCCACCTCGGCAGGGTCCCGGGCAAGCACGGCGACAGCCGTCAGCGCGGTCACCGCGAACGCCACCAGTGCCACCCCCTCGGCCGCGTTGTCGACGCGCAAGCGGTCGTGGAACAGCACGATCCCGTAGATCGAGCCCAAGACCGGCTCCACCACGGACATGGCCGGCAGCGACCAGGAGAGCTCGCCCGCCTGGAATGACGACTGGTTGAGGACCAGGCCGCCGATGGACACCACCAGCAGGATCCAGAGGGCTGGTCGCGTCACGACCGCCGCCAGGCCGCTTTGGTGGAAGGAGACCACGACCCGCTTGAGCAGGCAGGCCGTCAAGGCCCACACGGCGCCCGTCGCAACCCCGAGAGCCATGGCGCGGAGCGCGCTGCCACTGCGGCGTGAGCCGATGACCGTGACGGCCACGACAGCTGCGCTGAACGCGGCGACCAACATCCAGGTCGCCGCCCTGGCCCGGTGCTGGCCCTCGACCGGCGCTCCGACTCCGAGGAAGCCGGTGATGCCGAGGACCAACAACCCTGCGAGTCCCCACTGGCGGGCACCCATGAGGCCTGCGCCCATCATGGCGCCCAGTCCCAGGGCGAACAGGAGGCCGGTGGTGCGCAGTGCCTCGACCACGATGATGGACCCGGAGCCCAGCGCAATGGCCTGAAAGAGCAGCCCCGTGGCATCCGCGACGCCTCCCAGCCACCAGAGTGGCCGGCGTAGCAGCTGGTGCAGCAGTCGGATCGACAGGGACAGATCGGGCGGCTGGGCGCGGGCCTCACGATGCTGCAGGACGGCGGCCACCGCGAACGCCAAGCCGGATGCGATGGCAGAGAGGTACACCACCCTTCCAGCCTGGCGCCTCGCTCGTGCATTGCGTCGCGGATGGCCCGGTCGGTCGCTCTGCGCAGGCTTAGCGGTTAATTCACCATTCACGACCAGGTCGGGACGTACTGTTCCGCTTGTGCGCGGGTTCACGTTCATCCCGCGGAGAGGGCCGAGCGTATGCGAGGTCCCTGCGCTCGCAGGGGATGAGCAACGAGGAAGCCCTCTCCGCGCATCGTCAGAGCGGAGGGATCCTCAGCATCGACGAGCGCGGGTCCGCCAGGTGAAGGTCGTCGGCCGTTGAGCTCTCACAGGCTCCGGGTGTTGCTGGTCTCCGGAAGCGTCGGCGGCGGCCACGACGGGGTGGCCGCCGAGCTGACACGCCGGCTCGAGGCCGACGGCGCGACGACGTCGACCGTGGATTTCCTCGACCTTCCCCGAGCGGGCGTGGGCTGGATCGTCAAGGCGAGCTACCAGTTGCAGCTGCGCTTCGCGCCCTGGGCCTACGAGCTGCTCTACCGCTTGTGCTTCCTGCTGCCCTTCATCTGGGTGCCGGTCGTCATGTTCGACACCGCGGTCTCGTGCCGCCGTTTCGGCCGGGTCATACGGACCTTCACGCCTGACGTCGTCGTGTCCGTCTATCCGTTGTCGTCCCTGGTCCTTGGTCGCATGCGTGCCAAAGGCTGGCTGCGGGTCCCGGTCATCACGTATCTGACCGATGCGTCGGTGCATCCGTTGTGGCTGCACCCCGGCGTCGACCTGCACCTGGCGGTCAGCTCGGAGACGGCCCGAACCGTCGAGGCGCGTGGCATCCAACCTGTGCACACGGTGGCCCCGTTGGTCAGCCGAGGCTTCGACGGCAGAGCCGACCGCGAGCGGGTGCGGCGCGAGATGGGTATCCCGGCCGGCGCCATCGCTGTGCTGGTGGTGGCCGGCTCGTGGGGAGTCGGCTCCGTGATCGAAACCGTGGAGGCCATCGCCGGCTCGGGCCGATTCCATCCTGTGTGCGTCTGCGGGCGCAACGAGCATCTCCATCAGCTGCTGAATGCGCGTGGTTGGGGGACCGTCATCGGCTGGACCGATCGCATGGCCGAGCTGATGGCCGCCTGCGACGTCGTGGTCGAGAACGCCGGTGGTCTGACGTGCATGGAGGCCTTCTCCTCCGGGCTTCCGGTGGTGACCTACCGCCCGATCCCCGGCCACGGGCGGCACAACGCCGAGACCATGGAGCAGGCCGGCATCATCCGTTACGCGCGCACGGCCGAAGAGCTGATCAACGCCCTCGAGGTCCTCGGCGCGGTGGGGCCGAAGCGACAGACGCAGGTCCAACGGGCCCGCGCTCTGTTCCACGGCGACGCCAGCCATCATGTCGCCTCCCTGGCGGCGAGCACGCTTAATCCCGCGGCGACGGCCCCGTTCCATCGACCGCTCCGCAACACCCGCCTGGCCGCGGCAGCCGCCTCCCTGGTGCTCGTCTACGGCTTGCTCACGTCGGGCACCGAGTTGGTCACCGGCCACGGCCTCGGCGTGCAGGCCACCGGACCGGCGCTCGACGTGGCGAATGTGCTCGGTGTGCGCCTCAGCGCCGAACAGCTGAGCGACCCGGTGGTGGAGCGACAGCTGCTCGTTGGGACCGTGCCGGTCCTGATCGATGCCCGCACGGCCGACGCGGCGCCAACTGCCGTCACCCTCCTGTCGAACGGCGGCGTGACCTTCGGGAACATCGGCTCGGGCCAGCGTCACCGGCTGGCATGGACCCAAGCGCAGGCCGACACCCGGTGGGCCCGCCAGGCCATCGACGTCTACACCGGGCACGACGTCGGCGGTCTGGTCGCGGGGCGTCGGGTGAACGCGTTCGATCTGGCCTACTCACGCTTTGGGGCACACCAGCGCATCCTCCGGCCGGTCATAGTGGGACCCGGGGTGTCGTTCGGGGCGCTTGCGGCGCACCGCCTCTACCTGGTTGATGCCACCTCGGCCACGCCCGGGCAGGCCGGGCGCGTGGTGGAGCACCTCGCCCAGGCCGCGGCCAAGAAACAGCTCAGCCTGGTCACCCTCGGCGGGCCCACATGAGGACCTCCACGCTGAGCACAGTTGCGAGCGCGGGCATCGCCGCCACGTTCTTGGCCAACGCCAGTCCGACGGTTGCGCTCGTGGGGGCGATCGGTCGTCGGCTCACCCCGGGACTCGTGGGATTGGGCGACCCGGGGCATGTGGCGCTGACCTTCGATGACGGTCCCGACCCAGCCTCGACACCGCTGTTCCTGGACGCGCTCGACCGCTGCGGGGTGCGAGCGACCTTCTTGCTCTTGGGAACGATGGTGCAGCAGTACCCCGCGGTGGCCCGGCAAGTGGTGAGTGCCGGGCACGAGATCGGGGTGCACGGCTATCGCCATCGGTACATGACCTGGCGTACCCGGTCCGCCGTGCGCGATGACCTGCAGCGCAGTGTCGACCTGGTGGGGGAGGCGACCGGCGTGCGGCCGATGTGGTTCCGGCCGCCCTATGGCGCCCTGACACTCGCGGCCCAGCGCACCGCCCGCCAGTTGGAACTTCGGCCGGTGCTGTGGACGGCCTGGGGCCGAGACTGGCGGCCCGCGGCCACGCCTCGGTCGGTCCTGCGCGACGTGTCCCGAGGCACGCTGACCGGCGGCACCGTGCTGCTGCACGACTCGGACTGCACCTCGGCGCCGGGATCATGGCAGTCGACCCTCGGTGCGCTTCCGGGTCTGGTCGAGCTGCTGGGCGAGAGGGGCCTGCGGGTCGGCCCCCTCGCTGAGCACGGCTTGTAGCCGCATCGGCGGCCGCGTTCAGAGGAGACCCCTCGCCGTCGCCGATCGTTAGAGCATCTAACTGTGCCGATCGTTAGAGCATCTAACTGTTTAGTATGCTCAGCGATTGCATGACTCTTGTCCGTACGCTCGCCCGGCTCTGCCGCCTGCTGGAGCACAGCGACGCAGGCCTGACGCTCCCGCAGTACCGCCTCTTGGCACTGGTTGCCGAAGGAGACGAGCGGGCCGGTTCGCTGGCCGGCCGTCTGTCGCTGTCCAAGCCGACCGTGACCGCGGCCGTCGACGGCCTGGTCGAGCGGGGACTCGTCGTTCGAGCGGTAGTGGCGGGTGACCGGCGGGCCGTGCGCATCGCCATCACGCCGCGGGGGATCGACGCCCTCGAGGCGGCCGAGTCCGCCATGCGGGCGCGTCTGCAACCCGTGCTCGATCGCTGCGCCGACGAGATCGCCGTGCTGGCCGCGTTCGACCAGCTTCAGCAAGCGCTCGACCAAGCAGTGCACCACGGCGTGTCCGAGGCGGCCAGCCGGTGAGGGCGCCCGTCGCGGCTGCGCCGCCAGACCGCAGCATCCAGCCAGGTCCGGTCGGCAAAGGCTGGATCCGTCGGCTTCTGCCGTTCCTGGCCGTGCACAAGCGCAACGTGCTGGCCGCCTTGGGCGTGGCCATCATCGGACAGGGCGTCACTTCGCTGACCCCCGCCATCGAGCGGGTGATCGTCGATGACGTCGTGCTCAATCATCGCCGCAGCCTCGCGCCATGGCTGTTGCTGCTCGTACTCGCCGGCCTGGTGGGTTTCGTCGCCGCCTACATCCGTCGGTTCATCGGCGGTCGGGTGGCGCTCGACGTCCAGTACGACCTGCGCAATGCCATCTATGAGCGGCTCCAGCGTCTCGACTTCGCCCGCCACGACGCCATGCAGACTGGTCAGCTGGTGTCGCGCGCCGGCAGCGACGTCGGGCTGATCCAGGGACTGCTGTCGTTCCTCCCGGTGATGAGCGGCAACATCGTCGGCCTGCTGGTCGCCTTCGCGGTCATGTTCGTCCTGTCGCCGCCACTGACGCTGGTTGCGCTGGCCGCCCTACCCAGCTTGTTCGTGGTGGCGTTGCGACTGCGGACGTCGATCTTCCCGGCGACCTGGGACGCTCAGCAGCGAGCCGCAGAGGTGGCCGGCGTCGTGGATGAAGCCGTCACGGGCGTACGGGTCGTCAAAGGCTTCGGGCAGGAACAGCGCGAGCTCGAGCATCTCACCGACACGAGTGAGCAGCTGTTCCGGTCGCGCCTGCGCATGATCCGCATGCAGTCCCGATTCACCCCGGCCATGCAGGCGGTGCCCTCGCTGGCCCAGGTCGGCATCCTCGCCTTCGGTGGCTGGTTGGCCATCCGGGGAGAGATCACGCTCGGTACGTTTCTGGCCTTCTCGTCCTTCATGGTGCAGCAGCTGGCACCCGTGCGGATGCTGGCCGTGCTGCTCGCCGTGGGACAGCAGGCGCGGGCCGGGGCCGAGCGCATCTTCGACCTGCTCGACGCCAACCCGCTGGTGGTCGAGGCGCCGGACGCCATCACGCTTCCCCGGCTGGCGGGCGAGGTGGTCTTCGACGACGTGAGCTTCGCCTACAGCATGGACCGGCCGGTGCTCGATGGCTTCAACCTGCGGGTGGCGCCCGGAGAGACGGTCGCCCTCGTCGGGGCCTCCGGCTCGGGGAAGTCAACGGTGGCTCTGCTGCTGCCCCGCTTCTACGACGTCCACCGGGGTGCCGTCCGGGTCGACGGCGTCGACGTCCGCGAGGTGACCTTCGAATCGCTGCGGCGGCAGATCGGCGTGGTCTTCGAGGAGAGCTTCCTGTTCTCGGACACGATTCGGGCCAACATCGCATACGGCCGCCCAGACGCCAGCGAGGCCGAAGTAGAGGCGGCCGCCCGCGCCGCCGAGGCGGACGCCTTCATACGGGACATGCCGAAGGGCTACGACACGGTGGTGGGGGAGCGAGGTCTCACCCTGTCGGGCGGTCAGCGGCAACGGGTTGCCCTGGCCAGGGCGCTGCTGACCGATCCGCAACTGCTGGTGCTCGACGATGCCACCTCGTCGGTCGACACACGAACCGAAGAGCAGATCCACGCCACCCTCCGCCGGCTGCTCCGCGGCCGCACCACGTTGCTGGTGGCCCATCGCCGCTCCACCCTGCAACTGGCCGAGCGGATCGTGGTGGTCGACGACGGGCGAGTCGTGGCCGAAGGAACCCATTCCACGTTGCTCGAGGGTTGCCCGCTGTATCGCGAGCTGTTGGCCGGACCCGGGGACGAGCTCGGCGCACCGGCACCGGCACCGGCACCCGGACAGGGACCCGGACCAGCAGCACCGTCACCAGATGCGGCACCATCCGACGTGCAGCCGCTCCCGGCCACTGTTGACTCGTCAGCCGCTGTGGGTAACGGGCACCCGGTCCAGTCGTGGAGCGGGCATCAGGCGCCCCTTCCTACTGCGAGCCCTGCCCGTGCCGGGCAGCCGATGGCCAGCC
>JAXDQG010000730.1:0-3839 GCA_034667945.1 Acidimicrobiia bacterium
ACGATCCCAACCGGACCGCCGGGCTTGGCGATGTGCCCAGCTGTGATGCCGATGTTGCACTTGCCGGGGCTGATGATGCCCGGGCAGTTCGGGCCCAGCAGCTGCACGTCGGGGTAGTCCCGCTTCAGCTTGTTGAAGAAGTACGCCTCGTCCTGCGCGGGCACGCCTTCGGTGATGCAGGCGATGAACTTCACGCCGCCCTCGGCCGCTTCCAGCACCGCCGAGCGCACGCCCGGGGCGGGGATGAAGATGCAAGAGGCGTTGGCGCCGGTGGCGGCCACCGCGTCGGCCACCGTGGCGAAGATCGGGATGCCCTCGATGTCCTCGCCGGCCTTCTTCGGGTTGGTCCCCGCCACCACGTTGGTGCCGTACGCCCGGTTCAACAAGCCGTAGTAGCGCCCCTGGCTGCCCGTCAGACCCTGGTAGACGACCTTGGTGGTCTCGTCGACGAAGATGCTCATGAGCGGGGGGCCTCCGCGGTCGTGGTGTGGTCGCTGCTGATGTTGCTCAGCTGGATGCCGGTCACTTCGGCGTCCCTCCGGCCAACTCCACGGCCTTGCGGGCGGCCGACAGCATGTCGGGGGCCATCATCAGCTGGTCGCTGAGGGCCGGTTGGAGGATCGTGCGGCCCTCTTCGGCGTTGGTGCCGTCGAGGCGGATGACGATCGGGGCGTCGATGTCCACCGACTGCAGGGCCTGGATGATGCCGTTGGCCACCTCTTCGCCCTTGGTGATGCCACCGAAGATGTTGATGAAGATGGAGCGCACGTTGGGGTCGTTGTTGATGACCTCGAGCGCCCCGGCCATGACGGTGGCGTTGGAGCCACCGCCGATGTCGAGGAAGTTGGCCGGGCTGCCGCCCACCTGGGAGACGACGTCGACGGTCGACATGGCCAAGCCCGCACCGTTGGCGATGATGCCCACCGAGCCGGTGAGGCCGACGTACTGAAGGCCTTTGTCGTGCGCGTGGGTCTCGCGTTCGTCCCGCACCTGCGTGGCGTCGTACTGCTCGTAATCCGGGTGGCGGAAGGTGGCGTTGCCGTCGAGGGTGACCTTGGCGTCGAGCGCATGGACCCGCCCATCCGGCGTCAGGATCAGGGGGTTGATCTCGACGAGGTCGGCATCGCCATCGGTGAAGGCCTTGTACAGCTTTTCCAGGATGTCGACGGCACCGTCGGTGGCCTCCGGGTTCAGCTTGGCGGCCTCGACCCAGTGGCGGGCCGCCGCGGGGGTGAGCCCGTCGACCGGATCGATCCAGATCTTGGCGATGGCGTCGGGGCTCTCGGCGGCGACCGCTTCGATCTCGACACCACCCTGCGACGAGAGCATGCCGAGGTGCTTCTTGGCCGAGCGATCGAGCGTGAAGCTGGCGTAGTACTCCTCGGCGATGTCCGAGGCCAGCTCGATCCACACGACCTCGACCGTGTGGCCCTTGATGTCCATGCCCAGGATGTTGGACGCGTGGGTCCTGACCTCGTCGGCCGAGTTGGCCAGCTTGATGCCGCCCGCCTTCCCACGACCACCGACCTGCACCTGGGCCTTCACGACGACCGGGTAGCCGACCCGCTCGGCGATGGCCACGGCCTCATCGGCGGTGCGGGCCACGTCGCCGGCCGAGACGGGAATGCCGTATCGGGCGAAGAACTGCTTGCCTTGGTACTCGAACAGATCCACGGGCTTGGGGCCTCCCTATCGGGTCGCTTCGCGTTCGTCCAGCGCTGACTCGAGCCAGCTGGTGATGCTCTCTATCGATGCGCCGGGCGTGAAGATGGCGGCCACGCCCTTCTCGCTGAGTGCCGGCATGTCCTTGGCGGGCACGATGCCACCACCGAAGACCAGCACATCGTCGAGGCCGCGGGAAACGAGCTCGTCGATGACCTTCGGGAACAGCGTCATGTGCGCGCCGGAGAGGACGGACAGTCCCACGGCATCGGCATCCTCCTGCAGGACCGTCTCGGCCACCTGCTCCGGGGTCTGGAAGAGCCCGGTGTAGATGACCTCGAATCCTGCGTCTCTCAGCACACGGGCGATGACCTTGACCCCCCGATCGTGCCCGTCGAGTCCGGGCTTGGCCACGACGACTCGGTAACGGCGCTGCATGGCGGGGATACTAGGGAGATGATCCTTCCGCGCGGCAATCTGCAGGTTGGAGGGCCATGCCGGTAGGCCCCACGTCCACGCGTCGAGAGCTCACCGCGGTGGGCCTGGCCATCGGCGGCGTGCTCGCGGCCATTGTCGTCGGCTTCGTCATGTTGCGATTGGCGCGCGGCGGGGACGTGCAGGTCCGTCTCGGTTCTGACACGTTCAACGCCGGCAAGGTGTCGCGGATGGCGCCGGCCATCGCCAGTGGTGGTCCGGCCCTGTTCTCCGACGTGGCCGGTGGCACGCGTGACCTCATCGTCAGCCACCGCGGCGACGATCCGCAGAAAGGCTGGGTGGCCTTTTCGGCCCGCGCCCCCGGCGCACCGAGGTCCTGCTACCTGGAGTGGAAGCAAGACCGCCAGCTTCTGGTAGACACCTGCTCAGGCACCACGTATCCCAGCGACGGCACCGGGCTCGAGCAGTTCCCGGTGACCATCCTGGACGGCGATGTCGTTGTGGACATCAACCACGTCGCGGAGCGCAACGCCGAGCAAAGTCCATCCACCACGTCGAGCGTCGTGCAGTCCGGCATTCCCCGCACAACGGCCACGACTGCCCCCGGATAGGCCTTCACGAACGAGTGGTGACAGAAGCCACAGGCCAGCTCACCCGTTACGACAGCGAAAGCCATGCGCAATCTCAGCGTTACACAGTACGGTAGGCGTGTAACCAAGGAGACGGCGGAAGTGACGGCGAACGCTGGCACAACAGCATCGCTGGTATCCGGCCAGGGCGGCCGGGTCGCAGCTGAGCGCTTACGAAAGCGTTTGCTGGAGGTCATTGCCGACCTCAATGCTGACTTGGATCACCAGCAGATCTTTACTCGCATCTGCAAAGCGTGTGTGCAGCTCACCGGGGCGAGTGCCGCGGCGTTCCTGATCATCGATGGTCAGCATGGTCGGGTCTGCGCAGTGCACGGAGATCTCCCGCCGTCCGTGCTCCAGCTCGACTACTCCGTTGACGCCGACGAGCTCACCCGCGTGGTGGCGAGCGGTCGCTACGTCGTGGCCGATGTGCACACGAGCCCTGCAGTGACCGGCGAGGTCCGGGCAGTCCTCGGCCCCCTGCACACCGCCGTGCTCACCGGCGTGGTGGCCAAGGGTCAGCTGGTCGGGGCGCTGGCAGCCCTCTACAACGAGGTGAACCATCGGGCCTCGGCGGACGAGGAAGAGCTCCACGACGTCCTGGCTGGTTTCGCCGGCGTGGCCATTGCCAACGCGTCGGCCTACGACACGGTCGTTCGGGCCGAGGCCCACCACGCCGCGGTGATCGACGGCATCGCCGATGGCGTCGCTGTCCTCGACGAAGCCGGCCGGGTCACCATCTGGAACACCGCCGCGGCCGAACTGACCGGCATCCCGGCGACAGAAGCGATTGATCGGCCGTTTCCGCTGCCGCGAGGAGAGCCCGGCCTGCCGCTCGAGCATCACCTGGGCGATGGGCGCTGGGTCGAACTGACGGCCTCGCCGCTCGACGGTGGTCATGTCGTCGCTCTGCATGACATCAGCCGCCAGAAGGCCCTCGACGCGGCCAAGACCATGTTCGTCGCGGCGACCAGTCACGAGCTGAAGACCCCGCTCACCGTGATCAAGAGTTTCGGCGAGTGGCTGCGCACGAACATCGACACGGCCGAGCCGGAGCGCCGCCAGATGGCCCTCGACGCCATCGCGGACTCGGCCGAAGAGCTCCGTCAGATC
>JAXDQG010000731.1:0-8559 GCA_034667945.1 Acidimicrobiia bacterium
GTGGTGGCGCTTGATCAGCACGATCGCATCTTCCTGATCAATGCCGCGGACCCGGGCGATGACAGCAAGCCGCCCTGGTGGGAGATACCCGGTGGTGGCATCGACCACGGCGAGTCGTCTGCGCACGCGGTGGCTCGGGAGCTGTGGGAAGAAGCCGGCATTCGAGAAGCGGCGATCGGTCCGATCATCTGGACGCAGCACGTCAACTTCACCTTCGCCGGGTATCACTTCGACCAGGACGAGGTGATCCACGTGGCCCGGTGCGACTCGTCCACCGCCGTACAGCCACAGGGCCTCGAGCTCTTCGAGGCGATGGCATTCCGGGGGTCGCATTGGTGGACGCTGGAAGAGTTGCTGGCGTCAGACGAGCCGACGTTGCCGCCTCGATTGCGGGAATTGCTGCCCGCCATCCTGGCCGGCGACCTTCCTGATCCACCGCTCCACATTGCGGATTCTCGAGTTGCGGAGGGGTAGCGGCAGCGGGGCGGCGGGGGCCCTGCGGCTGGTCAGATCGTGCGCTCGTACTGCCAGTCTTCTTCGTCGGTCATCCAGAGGCGGTGGCGGGGACCCGGCCCCGTGATCCGGGGATCGTCCAACCCGTCGTAGGCCGGGTCGGGATCGAAGGCGGCGTCACCGTTGTAGATGCTGATCATGCCGCCCTTCACCCTGACCGGCCGGGGTGTGAAGTACAGGTAGGGGTACCTCCGGGCATGCTCGATAGCGGCCGCCATGTCGACGCAGTCCACCAAGCGCAGGAGGCTGACGAAGGTCGGCGCGGGAAGCTCGATCTCGCCGGCTCGCCGGGCTTCGAGGGCAGCAGGCGGACGAAACCAGCGATGGTCCTGGATCTCTTCGCCGTCGATGACGATGTCGTCTGAGCCGTCGGGGGCGGGTGCCAGGTAGAACCAGGTGGCGAAGCGGCGGTTCCGGCCGGGTGGAGTGGTCCAGTGCGCCCAGGGGACCAGCGTGTCAGGATCGACGACCAGTCCGGCTTCCTCGCGTGCTTCCCGCACGGCGGCATTGCGGGCAGCCGCCTCGACATCGGCGGAACCCCGAGCCGAGAAGTCCTCGTCGTCGATGCGACCGCCCGGGAACACCCATGACCCGCCGTGGAACGCCAGGTCGGCGGCCCGCCGCACGAGCAACGTCTCGAGGCCGTGGGCGCCGTCGCGGACGAGGATGACGGTCGCCGCCGAACGGATCGGCACCTGTTCGCTCATGGCCCGACCGTAGCCTTTCCGGCAACGACCCCTGCAGCGAGTGCCGCATCGGCGATCCCTGTAGTGAGGGCCGCGCCACCCGAGGTCACCGGGGATAGAGGATCAGCTGGGTCGCCCGGAAGAGGGCCAATGTCCGGCCCGAGGACTGGTCGGCCACGGTGGCGTCCCACACCTGGGTGGTCCGGCCGCCGTGGATCATCCTGCCTTCGCAGATGACCTCGCCACTGCGGACAGTGCCCAGGAAGTTCGCTTTGAGCTCCAGCGTGGTGAAGCTCTCGGCGCCTTCCGGCAGGTGCTTCAAGCAGCCGGTGGCGCACACGGTGTCGGCCAGCGACGTGACGGCGCCCGCGTGGAGGTACCCGTTGATCGCCATGTGCGCGCCGGTGACCGGCATGGTGGCGGTGGCCCAGCCAACTCCGATGGCCCTGAAGGTCAGGCGGAGATGACCGGGGAGGAAGCCCCTGCCCTCGTCGTTCACGACGGCGGCCTGCTCCTCCGGGGTCACCGGAGTCACGCTAATCACCATCGGCTCGGTCAGGTCGGCACCGGCTCGGGCGCGTCAGCATCGGCTCGGCAGCGACTGGTGCGCTCCCTCCGGCGCGGGGCCGAGCCCCGCCCAGCGGCTGCCGGCCTCAGTTGCCCCCGCCTTCCTTGTTGGTGCCTTCCCGCTCTTCGAGCCCGACAGCCAGTCGCAACTCACGGATGTCCTGGCGCAGCCCATCATCGTCGTAACGGTCGGCCACGCTTGCCATCAGGTCGGCCATCGCGTCGGCCATGGCATTCAGCTTGTGCTGCGTCGCCTGGTTCTCCCGGGTCTCGCTGTTCTGCAGCAGTGCGACCAGCAGGAACGTGATGATCGTCGTGGTGGTGTTGATCTCCAGCTGGTACTTGTCGTCGAGGAAGCGGTGGAGATCCCCGGTTGCCACGATCGTGAGGATGCCCTGCATGAGCCACAGGCTCACGAGCAGGACGCAGAAGGCGAAGAACGGTGCCCTGCTGGCGATGTTGGCCGCGTGACCAGCCATCCGGTCGAAGAACCCCAGCCGGCTCGACACGTCGCTCGGCATGAGAGCCGACTGACGGTGTGCGGTTGACGCTGGCTGCTGCGCTTGCATGTGCCCCACTTTCGGAACGGACCGAGTCGCCACGTCTGGGTCCCCGAGACCCCTGGGCCGATGGTCCGTGATGAGCCATCTACCCGCCGCGAGGCGGGGCTCGGCAAAGCAAGGGCTAACGGAAGATGGCGAAAGATAAAAGGTCCTCGTCGATGGACTGCGGGCGTCGTCCGGTCATGCCCGCGCGACCCGGCATGCGGAGGCACCGACCAGCCCGGCCGTCCCATTGCCGTCTCCTCCCTGGCAGACTCCAGAGGTCGTGGCTCCGCAGCTCTCCTTCGCCGTCAACGTCCATCCCTCGGACGATCCGTGGGATGTGCTGCCATCGCTCGCCACCGCGCCCTTCGTCGACGGCCGGCTTCCGCACACCCGCATCCTGAGCCTCCCAGACGTCGCCCAGTTGTCCGACGCGGTTCCTGAGGGCGTCGTCGAACGCCACGTCTGCTCGGACCGCTGGGGTGAGCGGCTGCTGGTTCGCTCCAGCGGCGACTCGTCATGGCTGGCCCTGGTCGAGTTCCGGCCGGCCGAGGGTGCCACCGTCTGGCTGGTGGCGGCTACCGCCGCTGAGGCCGATCGCACGGCGGCGGATATCCGCCTGCGAGCAGGCGCGGTCGAGGAGCAGGCCGGCGTGGTGCCGGTGGAGTTCTGGTACCACACCAGTCGCGGCCCCCGGTCAGTATCACGAGCCATCGATGCTCCGGCATGGACGGACATCCAGCGGAACTACGCCCGGCCGGTCGCCG
Organism: Acidimicrobiia bacterium; assembly: GCA_034667945.1. Lineage (GTDB taxonomy): Bacteria > Actinomycetota > Acidimicrobiia > Acidimicrobiales > CAIXPF01 > JAXDQG01. The sequence goes on from JAXDQG010000731.1 coordinate 3,079, forward strand.
GCCTGCTCGGCGACCTCATGGCTCGTGAGCGTCCGACGGGCCAAGGGCGACTGGTCCTCTGGCATGGCGCGCCCGGCACCGGCAAGACCACCGCCATCCGAGCGTTGGCCAGGAATTGGCGAAGCTGGTGCAAGACCCTCTTCGTTGTGGACCCCGAAGCGTTCTTCGGACAGGCGGAATACCTGCTCGACGTGCTGCTCGAGCGGGGCGGCGTCGAGCGCACGACGTTGTGGCGCCTGGTGGTGGTCGAAGACGTCGACGAACTGCTGCGCGCGGATGCCCGGCAGGTCTCCGGTCAGGCACTTTCCCGCCTGCTCAACCTGACCGATGGGCTGATCGGACAAGGTCTCAACGTGCTCCTGCTGCTCACCACCAACGAACCCGTGGGCCAGCTGCACCCGGCGGTGACCCGCCCCGGCCGCTGTCTGATGGAGGTGTCGTTCACGGCCCTCGCCATTGCCGAAGCGGCGCTCTGGCTCGGGACCGGGCATGTCCGGCCCAAGCGGGCGCTGACCCTCGCTGAGCTCTATGCCCTCCGTGGTGACCTCCCCGCGCAGCGGGTGGAAACCGGCCCCGAGCGACGAGGCCTCTATCTCTGACCGATCTGTCGGGTATCTCTGACCGATCTGTCGGGGTATCGCTGACGGGTCAGTCGGGTGACTCTGACCGATCTGTCGGGAGCCTGACCCTGCGGTAGGAGCCCCGCAAGGACCGTGCGCCATCATGGCTGCCGTGCAGTCACCGACCTTCGAACGTCCTGCCGATCTGGTCGTTGCAGGCGCCGAGCTCGTCGTCACGATGGACGCAGCCTTCGGCGAGCTGGCGGGCGGTTGGGTGGCGCTGCGGGACGGCTTCGTGGTGGCCGTCGGCACGTCGGCCGACCCGGCGCCGGCCGCCACCCGGGTGCTGCGGGCGGACGGGTGCCTCGTCACCCCGGGGCTGATCAACACCCATCACCACATCTACCAGAACCTCACTCGGGCGCACCGGCCCGCCACCAGCGCCAATCTGTTCGGCTGGCTGACGACGCTGTACCCGCTGTGGAGCCGACTGGACGAGGAGGCCGCGTATCTGTCGGCCTGGGTGGGGCTGGCAGAGCTGGCGCTCGGCGGGTGCACCACCTCGACCGATCATCTCTACGTCCACCCCCGCAACGGTGGCGATTTGATCAGTGCCGAGATCGCCGCCGCGACCGACCTGGGTGTGCGCTTCCATCCAACGCGGGGCTCCATGTCCCTTTCGCAGAAGGACGGAGGATTGCCGCCCGACTCGGTCGTCCAGGACGACGACACCATCCTGGCCGACTCCGAGCGGCTCGTTGCCCTTCACCACGATCCCCGCCCCGGCGCCATGGTGCGCGTGGCGCTGGCGCCCTGCTCGCCCTTCTCGGTCACCGCTGAGCTGATGCGCCAGACCGCCGAGCTGGCCGAACGTCTGGACGTACGGCTGCACACCCATTTGGCCGAGGATCCCGACGAGGACCGCTTCGCCGCTGAGGTGCTGGGCCGGCGGACCGTGGAGCACTTCGAGGACGTCGGCTGGTGCTCCGACCGGACCTGGGTGGCACATTGCATCTACCCGAACGACGCCGAGATCGGCCGGCTCGGCGCAGCCGGCGTGGGCGTGGCGCATTGCCCCAGCTCGAACATGATGATCGGCGGTGGCGGGATCGCCCCGGTGAAGCAGTTCCGCGCAGCGGGGGTGCCGGTGGGTCTCGGCTGTGACGGCTCGGCCTCGACCGATTCGGCCTCGTTGTGGATGGAAGCCCGCAACTGCCTGCTGCTCGGGCGGATGAGGTACGGCCCGGATCAGTGGACCGCTCGGGACGCGCTCGACGTCGCCACCCGTGGAGGCGCCGCCTGCCTCGGCCGCCAGGGGGAGTTGGGCACGCTTGCTCCCGGCGCCGTCGCCGACCTGGTGTGCTGGCCCTTGGAGGGCGTGGCCTTCGCCGGTGCACTCACCGACCCTGTCGAGGCCTGGTTGCGCTGCGGTCCGGTGAGCGCTCGACACACAATCGTCGCGGGCCGCCCGGTGGTGGAGAACGGTCGGCTGGTGTCGCCGGCCGTCGACGAGGTGCTGGCGCGACACCACAAGGTGGCCGCCGCAATGCAGGGCCTCGCCGATTGAGGCCGAGAGAGCAGAGCGGAGGGAGGCCCGGGTCCGACCGTTGTGGCAGCACTCGGCCGCAGGGCGCCGCCCAGCCGATCACGACACGCGCTGAGGCGGCCCGTGCTCGGCCAGATCCGCCTAGTCGCTCACCGCCACGTTGTCGAGGTACTCGGCGAACCTCTCGCGAGCAAGCTTCTGCCGGGTGGGCACGTGCTCTGAGGGCACCTCGGAGGGCCGATAGCTCTTGAGGATCTGACGCGCGACGGTCACCTTGTGAACTTCGTCCGGGCCGTCGTAGATGCGGGCGGCGCGGGCGTTTCGATACATCGACTCGAGCGGCAGGTCCGTGGTGTAGCCGAGCGACCCGTGGATCTGGATGGCCCGATCGATCACGTTGTAGAGCACCTTGGCGCCCCAGAACTTGATGGCCGCGATCTCGACCCGCGCCCGCGCCGCGCCGACCTGGTCCATCTTCCAAGCGGCCTGCAGCGTCATCAGACGCGCCGCCTGCATCTCGGCGTACGACTCAGCGATCCAGTCCTGGATCATCTGCTTCTCGGCCAGGATCGAGCCGTGCGTGTAGCGGGTCAGCGCACGCTCGCACAACATGTCGAACGCTCGTCGGGATTGCCCCAACCAGCGCATGCAATGGTGAATGCGACCGGGGCCGAGGCGCTTCTGGGCGAGGAGGAAGCCGTCGCCCGGGTTGCCGATGAGGTTCTCGGCAGGTACCCGCACGTTCTCGTACAGGATCTCGGCGTGGCCACCCGCTTCGCCGGTCCGGTGGTCGGGATGCGACATGGTGGGCACGTCACGCAGGATGTTCACGCCGGGGCTGGTGCGCGGCACGATGATCATCGAATATCGCTTGTACGGCTCGTTGTCCGCGTTCGTCATGCACATGACGATGAGGAAGTCGGCGACCGAGGCATTCGACGAGAACCATTTGTGCCCGTTGATGACGTACTCGTCGCCATCCAGATCGGCCCGGGTGGTCAGCAGGGTGGGGTCGGCGCCGGCGCCGGGCTCGGTCATCGAGAAGCACGAGCGCATCTCGCCAGCAAGCAGTGGCTCCATCCAGCGCTTCTTCTGGGCGTCGTTGCCGCCGACGGCGATCAGCTCGGCATTGCCGGAGTCTGGCGCGTTGTTACCGAAGATGGAGGGCGCATAGATGCACTGGCCGAGGATCTCGTGCATCAGGCCCAACTTCACCTGACCGAAACCGCCGCCACCCAGCTCGGGCGGGAGGTGTGCAGCCCACAGACCCTCGCGTCGCACTTCTTCCTTCAGTGGTGCAACTGCCGCCTCGTAGCGATCCGGCTCGGCCCGCCACACATCGGCGAGACCCTCGAGCGGGATGATCTCCTCGGCAACAAACTGCCGCATCCAGTCGAGCTTCTTCTCGAAGTCGGGCTCAGTGGAGAAATCCCAAGCCATGTGTCCTCCTCGGAGGTCGGTGATCGGCGGCGGTCAACCGTGACGCTCGTAGGACCGTCCGAGCAAGTCCTCGGATAGGTCCGAGCGGAGGCCACCTCCCTGCGTCGGCAGGTCGAGAGCGTCCGGGAGGCCTGTCCCTGTGAGCCTTGACGTGGGCGGATCCGGCAGTGGGCGCCGGCCGAGCGTAGCCCGAGGTTGCTCGGACTTCCGTCGAAGACGACCGAAACGGCGGTAACGGACGAACCCGAGCCGCGGCGATCAGCTCTCAGTCGAAGACTGGCGGAGTGCGACGGCGAGAGGGCGACGGAGTCGAAGCGGCGGGGGGCGACGAGGCTGAAGGGGCGAGCGGGCGACGGGCCGAGGGGGAGGACGGGGGCGAGCCGGGGAGGAGGTTGAAACGGCGAGATGCGTTGGACGGCCGGTGCCGGAACATGTCCGGCGGTTGATGGCGCAGCGGTGGTCAGGCAGGGAATCGGGCGAGCGCTTCGGCGACGCGGCGGTAGCGCTCGGCGCGCTCCCGGTCTTCGAGCGCCTCTGCGGCATGAGCGGCGAACATCAACGCCTCGCGGTTGTCCGGTTCATGCAGCAGCACCCACTGCGCGTGGCCGAGCGCCCGATCGGGCAGGCCGCCATTCAGTAGCAAGGCGATCAGGTGGAAATGCAGCGCCCGGTTGTCAGGGGCGGCTTCAACTGCCTCTTCCAGTCCTGCCAGCAGCTCAGGGTCGAGCACGGGGGAACCTCCTTCGTGCTCGCAATCATGGACACCGAGGCCTCCAGGATCTGTAAGCCACATGTCCCTCGCCCAGCTGAGTCCTACTTCACTGGATTGCTGCTATAGAAGGCGAGTCCCGTGCCGCGCGTACTGACTTCTGGTGAGCGGATGGAGGCGCTGCGACGCTCGGTCTCCCGTCTGCGGGCCGAGGCGCGGGAGGCTCCCGCGGCCGCGGTCAGCCCACGCCGACGGGCGCCGAGGCCTTGTCCAAGACGAGCCGCGCCGCGTTCTCCATCCGAACCGCTTCTTGCATCACGAGGCGTCGACCGGTGCGGGTCAGGCGTACGTATCTCCGGACGCGGCCCTCGACGACTTCCTCGTGGTCGTTCTCGATCAGACCGGCGTCACCCAGGCGGTCGAGCGCTCCGTAGAGCGTGCCCGGCGCGAGCCGGACGCCGCCTTGGGTCAGTTCGTTGGTCTGCTTGATGATGCCGTACCCGTGCTGTGGACCGTCCATCAGGGCCGCAAGCACGTAGTAGCTCTGTTCCCGGATGGCCTGTGTGCTTGGCATGTTCCGCCGTTCCCCTTCTCAACATGTGCTGGTGTGGGGTCCGCCCGGCGTTTGGCACAGGATAGACAGGACGACACCGAACTGGCACCGTCATCGCGCTATCGCGTGACTCGCGCGGCAATAGAGTTTCCGAACTACCTGGTCAGACCGGCCTCATGGCGAAGCGCAGAAAGGTCCGGGATGACGATCGCGTGACGGCCCTCGCGACGAATCAGGCCCTTCACCTCCAGATCGCGGAAGATGTCGGTGACGCGGCGGGTGACGCCGGCCATGGTCTTGACCCGGTCCAGGCTGACCTGGATGTGGTTGCCGCCGGCGACGTCGAACACGTCGGCCAGGCGGCAGAGGGTGCGCAGCACCTTGGTGCGGGCATCTTCGGTGAGGGTGTCGACCAGGTGGGCCGTGAGGCGGGTGACCTGCTGGTGGAGGACGCCGAGCAGCATCAGCTGCATGGAGGGGTGGTTTCGCCGCAGCTGGTCGAACTGGTGCCGGTCGAGCTGGTGGAGCACCGATTGCTCGAGGGCGACCGCACTCGCCGAGCGGCGACCGCTGGCCTCGTTGATCAGCGCCAGCTCGCCGAAGCAATCGCCCCGGCCGAGCACGTGCAACGTCACCCGCTCACCCTTCTGCGTGTCGAGCTCGATGGCGATCC
>JAXDQG010000732.1:0-3205 GCA_034667945.1 Acidimicrobiia bacterium
CCGTAGGCGGTCACGACCCGCTCGGAATACAGCTTCTCCCAGCCGTAGTCGTTGTCGGGCAGTGCGGGATAGGCCTCGGCCTCGGTGAGCTCGGGCTCGCCGACGGCCATGTCGCGATAGACGCACACCGATGACGAATAGAAGTAGCGGGACACGCCGGCCTCAGCCGCCGCATCGATCATGTTGACGTTGATGAGCACGTTGTTGCGCATGATCTCGCAGACGGCCGAGTGGATGAACCCCATGCCGCCCATGTCGGCGGCCAGCTGGTACACCTCGTCGAAGCCGCCGTCGAGTGCTCGTGCGCAGTCGGTCCGGTCGCGCAGGTCGGCCAGGATGAACTCATGGGCCGCGGTCTCGCCGAACTCCGGCTTCTTCACGTCGGTTCCCCGAACGTGGTAACCCTCGTTCACCAACCGACGAGCGAGATGGGCACCAATGAACCCGCCCGCCCCGCACACCAAGGCCTTCTTCATTCGATCCTCCAAATTGATGGCAAAGAGCCGCCGAGACACCAGGCAGCGACCCGACCTCCGCAGCGGACCCAGACCTGTTCGATGCTGGACCACGCCAAAGGGCAGGGTCCACCCATCTGCTCGGCACCGGATACCAGCGCGCGGTGTCGTGAGCGCCTGCAAGAGCGCTCCGTCGCGCTTGTGTGGAGGCTAGCTGCAGAGAGCACCAGGCAGGCGGTACGGGGGGTTGCTCGGCGCCGCCTCCGCGCCGAGTCTTCCTCAGACGGCTGCCGTCTCTGGGGGCGCGTGCTCGTCGGAAGGGCGGCGGTAGAAGTCGAACATGTGATGGTCCCTGCCGAACGTGGGGTAGCGGGCACAGGGAAACGGCGAGAATGTGTGTGGAACGAACGCCTGGAGGCTGGGGAGACCCTCGAGGGGGAATCGGTTGTGAAAGCCGTCGTCGTTCCAGCCGACAATGAGGACACCACCGGGACGCAGGCAGGTAAAGCAGGCTCTGAACGCCCGGTCGCAATCTGATGGGTCGTCGAGGCCATAACCGAGCACGCCGTTGCAGATCACGGCGTCGAGCGAATCACCCACGATGTGCTCCTGGATGTCGGTGAGCGAACCGACGATGTGCCTTGTTCCGCCGAAACGCGCTTTCCGAGGGTCGACGTCCACCGTCCACAGTTCGATCCCGGGCAGACGTTTGTCGTAATTGCGGGTGTACCAGTCACAGCCCACGAAGAGAATTCGGCGGGCGTCCGGGGATTGGACAAACGCCGGAAAGATCACGTCCGTGAGAACGTGCCGATCGGGCTTGTGCTCGACCGCGAAACGGACTTGGTACCGGACGTTGCGGGCCATGCGGACCAGCGGGCGCAAACCGGGCAGGGCCCGCTTGATCGCCTCTCGCGTAGGGGAGCCCGCGGCGATCAACCCGGATCCGGTACCCCGAACATGCGACACCAAGGCTTTCACGAGCGCATCCTCGCAAAGACGACCGATGGACGCCCCAAATTATAGGTAGACCCCGAGTGGACAAGGGTGAAAAATCGGGTTGCCGCCAGCATTCCGAAAATCAGGTTTGCTTCCCACCATCGCGATGACGCGGGTGGTGGCTGTGGAACGCTGGCCGGGGTTTTTTTCGCGGTTTTGACCGGCTCTATCAGCTTCCGCTCAGGTGTTCTGGGCGATCATCCCACCGTCCACGGGGATGATGGCACCGTTGAGGTAAGAGGCAGCCGGAAGCACCAGCGACAGCGTGATCTGCGCGACCTCTTCGGGATCGCCATAGCGCCGCAGCGGTACTCGGCGCCGAGCGAACTTGTCCTTGGCCGCGTCCGGGATGGCCTCGGTCATGCCGGTCCGGATCGGCCCCGGGCAGATGCAGTTCACGGTCACGCCGCTGTCGCCGTACTCCAGCGCCAACGAGCGGGTGAGCCCGATGACGCCGGTCTTCGAGGCCGTGTAGGGGCTCATCCCCTTGGTGGCGCCGAGGCCCTCGGTCGACGCGATGTTGACGACACGTCCGTCGTGGTTCCGGACCAGATCGGCGTGGCAGGCCCGGATGAGCCGGGCCTGGGCGGTCAGGTTCACCTCGAAGGTCAACGCCCAGCTGTCCTCCCAGTTGTCGCTGGTGAGATCCGCGGGCCAGCTCATGCCGGCGTTGTTGATCAGGATGTCGATCGGCCCCAGGTCGGCACGGAGCTGCTCGACGACCACAGGGATGGCGGTGGCCTCGGAAACATCCAGCACGTAGCCCCGCGCCGTGCCGCCTGCCCCGTCGATCTCCTTGACGACGGCGTCGACACCGTCGGCCACGCGGTCGACCACCGCCACCTTGGCGCCTTCGTCGGCAAAGAGATGGGCGGTCGCCCGGCCCATCCCCGACGCCGCCCCGGTCACGATGGCCACCCGGCCGGCGATCGAACGGTTGAGCTTGCTCAGTCTCGGCATATCGCCGGACGCTACCCCGAGGGGCGCCGGGTGGCAGGTCTCCTGACGGAGCGCTCGTCGATAGCTGACATCTGGCTGAGCGGGCCTGTGGCGCGCTCAGTCGGCAGCTGACATGGCTGTCGCCTGGATCAGCGCGTGCTGCACCAGCTCGAGCAGGGCGTTCTTCGTCGACGGCCGCTCCCGGGCGTCGGTGTAGATCATGGGTACGTCGTCGGGCACGGACAGTGCCTCGCGCACGTCGACCAGCCGATGGTGCACCCGCCCGTGGAACGTGTTGACGGCCACGATGAACGGTAGCCCGGTCTGCTCGAAGTAGTCGACCGCCGGGAAGCACTCGGCCAGGCGGGTCGTATCGACCAGCACCACGGCGCCGATGGCCCCTCGCACCAGGTCGTCCCACATGAAGCGGAATCGTTCCTGCCCCGGTGTCCCGAACAGGTAGAGGATGAGATCGTCGCCAAGCGTGATCCGCCCGAAGTCCATGGCCACGGTGGTGGTCGTCTTCCCGGGCATGTGCTCGTCGATGTCGGCCGACACCACGGTCATCGGTGCCTCCGTGGTCAACGGGGTGATCTCGGAGATCGAGCCCACGAACGTGGTCTTCCCCACGCCGAACCCGCCGGCCACGATGATCTTCACCGGCAACGGGGCGGACGACAGTTGCTCCACCGCCGCGTTCGTCCGCTCAGAGCGCCTGAAGGCCATCCAGAACCCTTTCCAGCAAGGAGATGTCCGGCCGCTCGCCTGCCGGGCGAGGGCGGTGGAAGTCGAGGAGCCCCTCCGCCTTCATG
>JAXDQG010000733.1:0-3584 GCA_034667945.1 Acidimicrobiia bacterium
GCGTGCGATGTGCTCCGGCAGAAGGCTGCCGAACACGGGATCCGGCCCTCGGTCGGAGAGGTCGACGAACTCCATGCCGGTGAGATCGGCGACCTTGGCGAGAACGGACGGCTCGAGGACGAGTTCGGACGACAGCAGAACAGCCAGGAGCGGGCGGCTGGTTCGGCGGGCTTCCTCCTCGAGATGATCGAGTTGGGGCCTGGTCAGTCCGCCCGACTCCAACAGCACCTGGGGGAGAGTTAGGGCGAGGGCGCTTTCCATCGCATCCCTTATCGGCAGGTGGGATGGCTGTCCGGAGCGCGCGCTCTGTTTCAGGCAGAAGTTCTTGTCCAGCGGTAGGAGTCTCTAGCAATCTGATGCTGTTTCGGCCACTTCGGAACCCCCGGCACCGCAAATCTTTCCGTCATTCGCGGGTCCTTCGGTCAATGAGAGCCCTAAACCTGCCGACCAAACAGTGAAAGGGGTCCGAGAAGGTGACCCCCGAAGAAGAGGATTTCACCACATGGCGGACCGGGTGATCGGGCTCGATGTCGGCACAGATGCCGTGCGGGTCGCCGAGGTCGCCCTCGGCCGGAACCCCAAGCTGTTGCGATTCGGTCAGGTCGGCCTGCCACCCGGCGCGGTCCGGGAGGGAGAGGTCGCCGACCCCGATGCAGTGGCGTTCGCGCTGAGGCGGTTGTGGAAGGACGTTGGTCTGCGCCAGAAATCGGTGCGGGTCGGCATCGCCTCCGCTCGAGTCATCCTGCGCACGGTCGACGTACCGAGGCTGTCGGACAGCGACACGCGCTCGGCCCTTGCCCTGCAGCTCGAGGACTATGTGCCGCTGGCGCCGGAATCGACCGTGTTCGGCTTTCAGGCCATCGACGAGGATCGCAAGTCCCGCCGGTCGATCGGCCGGTCGAAGCCCGAGGACGAATCCGACCTCGAGGCCCCTGACGAGGGCGACGAGGAGCCAGAGGCGGACGAAGAGCCGGAGGAGGACCACCGTCGGTTGCTCCTGGCGGCTGCACATGTCGACGCGGTGCGTCCGCTGCTGGAGGCGACCGCCCGCGCGGGGCTGAAGGTGAAGGCTGTCGACGTCATCCCGGCAGCACTGGCCCGGGCCCTCGGCACGCCGGACGACGGCATCGGTGGCTCGGCCGTAGAGGCGATTGCCTCGCTGGGTGCGGGCACGACGGTCGTGGTCGTGGCCCGGGCCGGTACCCCACTGTTCGCCCGTACGATCACCAACGTCTCGGGCTCGCACGTCACCGAGCGCATCGGCGCCCAGCTGTCGATCCCTGCCGACCAGGCGGAGCAGGTCAAGCGGGGCATGGACGTCGGCCTGTCCGATGAAGTCGTCAGCTCGGTGCAGGTCGTCACCCGCAGCGCCGTTTCCGAGCTGGTGGACGAGGTGGCGGATTCGCTCGGCTACTACGCCTCGCAGTCCGGCATGCCGGCGGTGCAGCGCATCATCCTCACCGGTGGAGCCTCGCAGGTCGAGGGCATCGACACATTGATCTCCGAGCGTCTCGGGTTGCCGGTATCGGTCGGCGATCCCCCTCGCGCCGAGGGCACCCCCGACGGCTTCGACGATATCGACCTGCCCTATCTGGCTCCGTATCTGGCCACCGCCGTCGGCGTCGCCCTGGGCGGGGCCGGGGGCGCGGCGGCCATCTCACTGGCGCCGGTGACGGTCAAGGTCGGCGGCGGCAAGCGCCGGCCCCTGACGTATGCGGGGGGTGGCGCCGTCGTCGTCCTGCTGCTGGGCGGGCTGTACGTACACCGCAACGGCCTGATCAACGACGAGCAGGCCGCGCTCGATGCGGCCAGAGCCTCGCTCAGCCAAAAGCAAGCCGCCCAGACGGCGTCGACGTCGACCGCCACCGGAACACAGGCCGCCGCGAACCTGGTTCGCCTGGCTCGGACCGGTGACGTCGACTGGCCGGCGATCTCGGCACAACTCCGGGCCATATCCTCGCCGCTCGGAATTCAGGTCACCTCGATGCAGGGCAACGCCCAATCGGGCCTCGATGCCAAGGCGAGCGACGCAGCGGGCAAGGCCGGCGCCGCGAGCACGGCGTCGACTGGCGTCACGGCCGCTACCACCACGACCACGACAACCGCCTCCGCGGCGAGGGGCGGAGCGGCCGCGCCGAAAGTGCCGATCGGAAAGCTCACGGTTGAAGCGACCGCCTCCGACCTGAAGATGATCGCCGCGTGGATCGACGCGATCGATGCCGATCCACGCTTCGACGACGCCTGGGTGTCGGCCGTCAACGATCAGAGCAGCGAGAGCGCACCCGGGAACCTGCATTTCAGCGCAACCTTTGACTTCACCTCCAAGAATCTCGTCTCACGACCCAGCCTGGACAGTGCAGCAAAATGAGCTCATTTCTCACGAAACCGAAGTTCCTCATCCCCGCGGCCCTCCTGTTGCTTGTGGTCGTCTACCTCAAGATGATCCATCCGCTCGGCGGTCAGCTTGCGACGTTGAAGGCCGACAGGCAATCGACCGAGCGTGAGCTGACCCAAGCGACGAAGACCACGAAACCGTCGGGTACATCCTCGGCCGACGCCAACCGCAAGACGCTCGAAGCGGCGGTGCCTCCGGCCGTGAACCTGAGTGAGATGCTGCGGCAACTCGACGCAACGGCCCGAGCCGCGGGTGTGCGGCAGTCGACGATCACGCCTGCGGAGAGCGCGGCCGTGGCAGGGACCATCGGTACCTCGATCCGCGTCACCGTGTCGGCAACCGGCAGCCGCGACGCCATCGAGAACTACCTGCGACAGCTGGCCACGCTTGATCGGATGTTCATCTCCGATCAGGTGAGCATGCAGGAAACTGCAGTCAGCTCTGGAGCTGCCGGCGCGGGAGCGGCCAGCAGTTCGGCGTCCGCCGGTGACGTGCAGCTGCAGTTGAGCGGCCGAGTGCTCAGCACGGCCACGCTGAGCACCGCCTCGAGCACCACGACACCGAAGTAAGGCTCTTCGAGACGTATTGGTAGGGCCGCCGGCGTGGATTTCGCCGGCGGCCTGATGCGTTTTGAGCTTTCCATGAAGCGCCTGGTGCCAGCATCCGCCCAGGTCCCGCTCTCATGCTGTTGTGAGGCATCACTCGGGCTGTCCGTTGCGGCGTCGAGTCCGCTCGCCGCCTTCGGGGCCTCTGCCTGGAGCGGGGAGCGACTTTGCCCCGGTCGTCACCCCGAGCTGACTGTTGTCGCCGCGAGGAGAAGTTCGTTGATACAAGTCGGGCGAATCGACACCGCTGCGTGGTGCGGCGATTCGTCAGCTGGTACTCGAGCCCCGACTCGGCCTTACACGAACTGGATCTTGGTGGATCGCTTCAGGGAGACACTCACCGCGTGCTATCCAGCGGTGGTCCCGCGACAAACCGATTCGGGACCTCTTCCGGCGATCACCGCAACCCCAACTGGCAGGCCACTCCTTCGGCCCGGGTCCGCTGGATTTCGAGGTGAACGGCCCGGCCTCGGCCGTCTCGCTGGCCGACCTCGCTGCTGCGCCACAACAACCGGCCGGAGCGGCGGCCGACGTTTCGCTCCACTCTCGTCAACCAACGAACGCTTGCGCCGTTGCAATGACGT